>CAZPFV010000069.1:0-3829 GCA_964585985.1 uncultured Candidatus Saccharibacteria bacterium | reverse complement strand
GCTCTTCTCTTCAGACGTAAATTCTCTCTGCCGGCGCCTGGGTGGCAGGAAACCGGTCTCAGAAGAATACCTGCATGGTTTCTTCAAGTACATTGATCTGACCAAAACCCCTTCGGACAGTGTGAAGAGACTCCTGCCCGGACATTGCCTGGAGTACTCTGAAAGCGGAGTCAGGATCACCCGGTACTGGAATCCGGAAAGGATCAAGACTGATAACAGTATGAACTATGAAGAGATGCTGTCAGGGCTGAGGGAGCTTGTTGAGGATGCCGTGGCTATAAGATGTGACAACCGGTTTACTGCAGGAGCCCATGTGAGCAGCGGACTCGACTCGTGCACGGCAGCTGCCCTGGCCAGGAGAAATTATATAAGGCAGGATACATTTCACGGCTACTCATGGTCGCCCTCCGGATTTACACCGCACGATCCGGCCTATGACGAGAGGGATCTTGTGCGAAGCCTCTGCAGCAGGGAAAGGATCAAGCCTGTTTTTTCCGGCATGACCCCGGAGGAATTTCTTGATCGGGTATCAGATTTTTATCATAACAGGGGGAACTATTTCGAGGAACATACGCTGGGACAGGCAGCAGCCAACGGCACCAACCTCCTCTTCAGCGGATGGGGTGGTGATGAGTTTATCAGTACAGGTGACCGGGGCATTGATACTGATCTGCTCCGGAGGCTGAACTTCCGGACATATTTCAGAAGAAATCCGGTAAGGCCTGTTAAACGGTTCATCAAGAACTTTTTGTTTTACACTCTTCTTCCGGCTCTCGGTATTCTGCAGTGGAACGTAGGCCGTTCATTCGCAAATGATGCGAGGTACCTTAAGAAGCCATTCGGGAAAACCGAGCGCAAGGTACTGCGCAACTTCTATTTTTACACCTCGAGGCGACAGCTGCATCTGCGGTATCTCAGGTTTTACCATGTACAGGAGAGGTGTGAGAGCTGGATGATATCAGGGTACCGCCGGGGCGTTGAATACCGCTATCCGCTGCTTGATTTGCGAATAGTGGAGTATATTTTAAGAATACCTTCGTTTCTCCTTTGCCGGACAGATTATTTCAGGCCACTATTGAGGATAATTGGCGAGGGGTGGCTGCCTGATGATGTGCGGCTGAACGTGAGCAAGCGCGATCCTGTCTACATGGAACTGTGGTATGAGTTATTCAGGCAGGCAGGGCTGAAGCTGATGGAAGAGGCCGGGCAGTGGCAGGCCAATCCGGAACTTGGGTTTATCAACTTTAAAAAGCTGACCGATGACATAGCTCTTTACCGGAGAGATCCGGCAGCAATTGATGGCAGGGTTCTTTTCAAGTCGCTTGTTTATATGAATGCAGTGCACCGGTTTACAGTCAAATATCATGAATAGTTGTCAGGCGCCTCTGGGGGAGCAGGAAATCTGCGTCACCTGTGGCTTCTGTTGTGACGGGACGCTTTTTGCGCATGCCCTGCTTAACCCGGGGGAGAAGGGTAATCTGCCTGAGAAAATAGAGGATAATCTCTTCAGCAGGGCTGAGCGCGATTACTTTCATCTGCCATGCAGATATTTTAACGGCAGGTGTTCAATTTATGACAGGCAGAGGGCCGACGTGTGCGGCTCATACCGCTGCCAGCTGCTGAGAGACTTTTCTGACTGCATGATCACCTACGGGCAGGCCCTGGGGATTGTTGAGCGGGCGAGGCAGGTAAGAAGTGAACTGATGGAGCAGTATTCTCTGCTCACAGGAAAGAGAGACAGTGTTCATTTTATGAAGGTTCTGAAAGAGGCAGGCAATAATCTGCTGCAGGAGGGTGATACAGTGTCAGCAGCGATGGATCGGGAACTTTTCCTGGCGAGATGTAATATCTTTGAAGCCCTTCTCATAAAGCATTTCCGGTCGTCGGATGATTTTGAAAAGCTTGTAATGAAGTAGAGCAGTTAAAGAATATGGAAAACAGAAGCAGTGACCAACGGACAAAGTACACAAGAAACAGCAGGACGATCTCGGGGAGGTTGCATGACGAACTGGTGATGATGGACCTGGAGCAGGGGAAGTATTTCTCCCTTAATCCTGTTGCCACGAGAATATGGGATCTGCTTGAGAAAGAGAAGACCCTGGACGAACTGTGCGCCCTGCTCACTGAAGAATACGATGTAGAGTCGAATCAGTGCATGGATGAGGTCAGGGAATTGCTGGAGGAGATGGAAAAGCTGGGGCTCGTCGGTGCTTTCCGGGGGTGAAGATGTCTGCCGGCAGATTAAAACCCGGTAGTGTATGGTCAGACCGTTTGATTCATGAAGAAGTTCCTGTTTTTTATCAAGACTTTCAGGTTGCTGCGGGAGCATCAGCCCTGGAAGCTCGTTCTGATCTTCATGCTGACGATTGTGCAGGGGGTGACGTCGGGGTTTTCCATCGTACTGCTCATTCCGCTTTTGCAGTTGCTGAATATAGGGGCGGGGGAGGCTGACGGCATTGCGCTTGCCATCCGTAACTTCGCCGAAGGCGCTGGCATTCAGATCACAATAGGGAGCATACTGGTTATTTACATGGTTCTGCTGACATTCAGCGCACTGATACAGTACTTCAAGTCAGTCATTGATGCCCGTTACCAGCAGACCTTTATCTACTCGCTTCGCCGGAGATTGTTTCGCAAGATCATCATGGCCGACTGGCAGTTGCTAAACAGTCGCAGCAAGACCAACCACCTGCAGGTGCTCACCCGCGAGGTGCCCAACCTCGCGAATTATTACTTTTACTTTCTGCGGCTGCTCACCGCGGTCATCATGACCGGCGCCTATACTCTCTATGCCTTGCTGATCTCAGGACGGTTCACGCTTGTGATAATTGCCGTGGGTGCGTTATTGTTCTTCGCTCTGCGAACGTATCTCAGGAGATCACTGAGGCTGGGACAGGGGTATGTTGATTCCTATAACAGGCTCCTCAAATACATAGATGACTTCTGGCAGACTGTGAAGATTGCCAAGGTGCACAGCTCGGAAGAATTTTATGCCAGTCGTTTTGACGAGGCGAACGTCTCTCTGCTGAACATGGAGTACATGATGCAGAGGAACTGGTCTTTTCCGCAGCTGATACAGCGTATTGCAGGGTTGCTGGTGCTGGTGGCGATAGTCTGGTTCGGGTACCGGTCGGGATCGGTGCCTATGTCTTCGTTCGTAATACTGATACTGCTCTTCTCGCGGATTTTTCCGCAGATGATATCGATGAACACAGACATCAGTATGATTGTTGCCAATGTGGCGTCTGTTAAGCTTGTGATGCAGCTCGATGAGGATCTGCCGGATTGCGATGTGCGATTTGCGATTCGCGAATTGCGAATTGCGGAGTTAAAGGAGGGGATAAGGCTGGAGGGGATAAGCTTTTCGTACCCGGACGGGTCGAGGTTGTTTGAAGGGTTTGACGCCAATATCAGGGCACGCTCCATCACAGGGATTGTGGGGCCGTCTGGTCGCGGCAAAACGACGCTTATTGACCTGATCGCGGGGTTGCAGAAACCTTCTGCAGGACGGATAATGATTGACGGCAGGGTGCTGGATGATGTATTGCTGCCGCGGTGGAAGGCGGGGTTGGGTTACCTGCCGCAGGATCCGTTCTTCATTGATGGCACTCTGCGCGAAAACCTTGTGTGGGACAGCGTTACCGGAGCCGGCGGAAGCGTGCTGCCTGGCAAAGGAGGTGGCAGAGCCGGAGAAGGTGTAAGTGATGAAGAGATCATGTCGGTTCTGGAGCAGGTTAACGCTTCGCACCTGGTGGCGAGGTTCAGGAAGGGGCTGGATGCCTTCGTGATTAACTGGCACACATCGTTCTCCGGTGGCGAGTGTCAGCGG
>CAZPFV010000068.1:0-3969 GCA_964585985.1 uncultured Candidatus Saccharibacteria bacterium | reverse complement strand
TTCCATTTCCCTTTGTTTTACTCATTGTTACAGCATCTGGTGCCTCCATAAGCTCGTTTCCTCTTATAAATAATTCTTTATTTCTCATTGTTCTAGAAAAGTTTCTACCAACTAACATATTAAAAATTTGATCACTTCCACCCAGCTGTAAATCAACCTCCATAGCAACAGAATCATAACCCTGCATTATTGGGTATATAAATTCTTGCAAACCTATTGGGCTTAATTCTTTCAATTTCTTTTGGAAAAGATCTCTTTCTAACATTTGTTGAACTGTGACTTTAGACATAAGCTCTATTATTTCTTTAAGATTGAGCTTTGATAACCATTCTGAATTTCTCATAAATTTTGCAGGGTTATCTCCCTCAAAATCTATTAATTGAGAAGCTTCTTTTTTCCAATTCTGCATGTTTTTTTCTATCTCTTCTTCTGTTTTTATTTTTCTTGTCATATCTGCTTTTGGATCCCCTGCTATAGCTGTAAAATCCCCTGCCAAAAATATTACCTCATGGCCAAGTTGTTGAAGTATTCTTAAAGCTCTTATTCCCATTGCATGCCCTACGTGTAGATGAGGTCCCGATGGATCGTATCCTTGATATGCTCTTATTCTTTCACCCGACATAAGCTTTTCTTTTAAAGCCTCTTTTGACGGAACTATAGTTTCGACTCCTCTGGTTAAGAATTTTTCAATTAAGTTTTCATCTTTTAGGACTTTTGGCATGTTTTGAGTATATCATTTTGTTTTAACGGATTGAATAAAATTTTAATATAAGAAAGAAAAAAGCTCCTGAAGAATAAAAGTTCAGGAGCTTGATAAAGCTATTTGCTGGTCTTAGTGTAAACCTCCACCAAAACTAGGTGCTCGTGATTGTTGTGGCATTTTTTGCCACCAGAGAGCTGCACTGACCATCTTCTTTGTGTCCTTTTTGTATCTGATACAAGTACAAAAGAAGAGTCGTCTAAAGGTACCCTTGTTTTAAGGGTAGCTGTTGGTCTTTCTGGCCATTCTCTTGGATTGAATGTAAGTACCCCCTCAAATTTGGTGCTTGTGTTTGCACCTTTTCCAGCAATATTGTACTTTCTGTCCATTACTTCTCCTTTTTATTTAAGATTTGTTGGAAAATTATACTATAAGATCGCTATTGAATCAAGGTTTGCAGACACAGTAATGGGTATCTAACTTTGTTATAATAAGTTGATGTATAGAACAGGTAAATCAAGATACAAATCTTTGAAAAATTTAAAAAATAGTGGAAATATCATATCTAGAATCTTTAACAAAATTGTAAAAGTTATTAAATCTATATTTGGGTTTTTTGATTTTGATAAAAGAAACAAAAACCTGACGTCTATTCAAAGAAAAAGGAAGTTAGATACTATGTCAAAACTAGCTTCCATTCTTTTGGTTTTAATGGTTTTTGGTTTATTTTCAGTTATTTTTATATTTGCTTACTTTTCTAGAGATCTACCAAATCCAAACCAACTTTTGGAGAGAAGTTTTGAGCTCTCAACTAGATTTTATGATAGAAACGACAGTTTGTTGTACGAGGTTTATGGAGATAAAAATCGTACCTTAGTTAAGTTAGAAGACGTTTCTCCTTATGTTGCTCACGCTACCCTGTCAACAGAAGACTCTGAGTTTTATATTCACAAAGGATACTCTTTAAGAGGGATAATAAGAGCAGTGAGAAACACCCTTTTTGGAAGTGGTTTACAAGGAGGTTCTACAATCACCCAACAAGCCATAAAAAACACTCTTTTAACTCAGGAAAGAACCATGGTGAGAAAAATAAAAGAGCTTATTTTGTCATTACAAATTGAAAATAGATACTCAAAAGATGAAATATTACAAATGTATTTAAATGAAAGTCCTTATGGGGGCATGAATTATGGTATTTATAGTGCATCTAAGGCTTATTTTAATAAAGAACCAAAAGATTTAACTATAGCTGAGTCAGCCTATCTTGCAGGTTTGACTCAGAGCCCGTCTTACTACTCTCAGTTTGGTTCCAATCCTGAAGCAGGTATAGAGAGAAAAAACTACGTCTTGTACCTTATGCATGAGCGTGGGTGGGTTGAAAAAGATGGTAAAAGACATTACCTAAGTGATGAGGATTATGAAAAGGCAAGAAACGAGGTGTTAGATTTTGATACTGCAAAAATACCCTTAGAAGCTCCTCACTTTACCTATTATGTAAAGCAGTATTTAACAGATATTTTAGGTGAGGAAGCAGTTGAGATGGGGGGTTTAAAGGTAAAAACAACTTTAGATCTAGATACTCAAAAAATGGCTCAAGATATAGTTACGAAAGAGATAAATGCTTCAGATAAATTGAATATACACAATGGAATCATGGTTGTTCTTGATCCTAGAAACGGTGAAATATTAGCTATGGTTGGTTCAAAAGGATATAACTTAGAGTCTTATCCGGAAGGTTGTATTTCTGGAGCCGTTGGGGAAAATAGTTGTAAATTTGATCCTTATGTTAATGTAGCTTTAGCAAAAAGGCAGCCGGGATCTGCAATAAAACCTATTACTTACGCCACAATGTTGTCTCAAGGATATACTGCAGCCTACCCGTTTTTAGATGTTCCCACAAAGTTCGAGGGTGCTGCTCCTGGAGTTCCGTATGAGCCAACAAACTATGATGGGACTTACAGGGGAGTATTATCACTAAGGAAATCTTTAGGTAATTCTATAAATGTTACAGCTGTCAAAGCGTTAAAAATAGCTGGTATAGATAATATGATAGATTTGGCCGAAAAAATGGGGATTACCACTTTTACAGAAAGAGATAAGTATGGTTTAGCACTTACTCTTGGTGGTGCAGAAACTAAACTTTTGGAACTGACAGGTGCATTTGCAGTTTTTAGTGCAGAAGGTATTTACAGAGCACCAAATCCCATTATAGAAGTAACAGATCAAAAAGGGAGAGTTGTTTATAAACCATCTAAACCCGAAGAAAGAGTCTTAAGTAAAGGTGTTGCCTTTTTAATATCAGATATATTGTCTGATGATGGTGCAAGATCCGAAGTTTTTGGAGCTGGGAGTTTATTAAATATACCTAATAGGCAGGTAGCTGTTAAGACAGGAACAACTAACGATAAAAAAGATAACTATGCTGTGGGCTATACCCCGTCAGTTGTAGTAGGAGTTTGGGTTGGTAATAGTAACAATGAGCCTATGAATCCGTATGTTGCCTCTGGTATATCTGGAGCTACTCCAATATGGAGGGAGTTTATGATTGAGTATCTTAAAGACAAGCCTGTTGAGAAATTTGAAAATCCTGATGATGTGGAAAAAATAGATGTTGATAGGTTGACAGGTGGTTTACCATACAGAGATTTTGATACAAGGAAGGAATGGTTTATTAAAAACACAAAGCCCACCACTCAGAGTGATTGGTATCAAAGACTAAGAATATGTAAAGCAGATGGTAGGATAGCAAACCAAGCTTGCATTGATGCGGATAGATCTGATGAGAAAAGTTTTATAAAAATAAAAGCCGAATTACCAGAATGGCAAAGCTCCGTTGATTCTTGGGTTAAAGACACTTATCAGGATGATTCTTTGTACTACCCTCCTGAAATGGTATCAAAATTAGAGTTTGATGGCGGTAGTGTGAAAAATAAGGATGATGTTTACACTGAAATAGTAGGGTTAAAGAACGGTGATTCAGTGAATTTGGATTTTAGATTAAATGCAGAAGTTTCGTGTTATAGAGATATAAAAAGAGTAACATTCTACATGGATGGTGAGAAAGTGTCAGAAGATGAGACAGCTCCTTATGGTTACTCTTTTTCCCTGTCTCCAGGTGAAATAGGAAAACATACCTTTAAGGTCGTTGCAACAGATAAGAGCGGTAACAAAGGATCTGACGAAATTGAATTGGAAGTTAAAGGATATACTAGAAATTAGTCTTATTGGCACTTTTTCCTATAATTGTTATATTTGTAATATATTATGGA
>CAZPFV010000067.1:0-4242 GCA_964585985.1 uncultured Candidatus Saccharibacteria bacterium | reverse complement strand
GGGTTTCAGGTTTTCATTTTTCAGTAAATAGTCCAGCAGGATCCTGGTCCCGGAACCATTTTGTCGGTTAATATATCGAACATTCGGCTTTTTAAGGTCTTTTAATGATTTAATGTCTTTGGGGTTGTCTTTGGGTATGATTAATCCCTGGTCACGTTTGACCAGATTAATCAGCAGCCAGGTCTGTCCGGCCAAATACCTGCGGACATAACTTATGTTATAGCTGCCTGTTTCATAATCTAACAGGTGGATACCTGCGAAATGGGTCTCCTCGCGTCGTAACGAAAAAATTCCTCCCATACTGCCCACATTAGCAGAAACAAGTCTTAGACGATGACGTTTTTGCAAAATATCGGTAAGTATATCGATCGAAAGGTCATGGCTTCCAGTTGTTATTATGGAATTTTCACTAATATTCAAAGGACGTCTCAAAGATACGGTACAGGTATCACCAGCATGTAAGCCCTCGGAACCCCGCCCGATACATAAAACCCCATCTGATTTGACCAGACTGGTAGTTATTCCTGCGCCTTTGGCTAAGGGGAAACAAAGATAGTTGGTACCGATCTTTACGATATTTACCTGGTTGAAATCATTTATTCCCATCGGGGAAGGCATTTTGCGGGCAGCATTACAGTTCAGTTCCGAGTCGGCAGGCGGTGTGATACCTTGAAGTTTGTAAATCAAAGGCTGAGCAAAAAGATGGAAGATCAGATCAGCCGAAACCGGATAGCCCGGAACACCGATAAAGGGTTTTTGCTCTATTAAACCCAGAATAGCAGGTTTACCTGGTCGAACCGCCAGTCCTTGCAGGATAACTTCGCCCATTTCTTCTAAGAGCAAAGCAGTATAATCCTCCCGCCCCGCCGAAGAACCAGAACAAACGACGATTATGTCACATTTGGAAGTCATTTCTTTGATGGCCTGCCGGATCTGTTTGATATCATCAATAACAATTTCATGCCTCAGGGCAATAGCCCCCCAATTTTCGCTCAGGGCCCCAAGCATATGGCTGTTTGATTCCACGATTTGTCCCGGCGGCATGTTATCGCTGCCCGCGGCCACTAATTCAGTACCGGTAGGGATAATGCCAACAACTGGTTTTTTTACTGCCTCCAGGTTCTTTACACCAGCGGTGACCAATGCGGCCGCTTCGTAGGGCCCGATGCGGGTAAAAGAAGGGAACAGCATGTCATAAGTGACTATATCTTCGCCTACGGAACGTATATGCTGCCAAGGTACAGCGGCCTTGATTATCTGGGCGCCGCCATTGATAAAATTGACCTCTTCTATCATTATAACGGCATCATATTCAAGGGGGATATAATCACCGGTGTCCACTTCCAAAAATGTTCCTGCCGGAAGGACAATAGGATCTACTTCTGTAGCACCGGCAGTCGCGGTGGCTTTTACAGCAATACCATCCATCGCCGCAGAGATATAATGAGGTGAG
Organism: uncultured Candidatus Saccharibacteria bacterium; assembly: GCA_964585985.1. Lineage (GTDB taxonomy): Bacteria > Patescibacteriota > Dojkabacteria > SC72 > SC72 > UBA2259. The sequence continues at coordinate 2,789 of CAZPFV010000067.1, read as the reverse complement.
GATCGCTGGGCATAGACAGGTGATGCAGTGATCCGCCCCAAACAATCGGCTGTCTCGATTTCCTCGGTTTTGATATGGTAACAGCCCTCATCCTGCAAACGCTGTTCAAAAAGTCCCAGTGCTTTTTCCAGAGGCATGTTTTCTATATAGATATTACGTTTCATCTTTAACTCCCAGCAAAATAGATTTTTCTTATTTTAACCCAAACCAATATATATGAAAACATTGTTTCAACCACAGATCAGCTCAGGAGTTTTGCAAGACTTCCGACTTGCAGTATAATTTATAAAAAATGCGAAGCGAAGGATCAGATTATCATGAAAAATTTTTTTCAGGTCGTGCCTTATCAGCAGGCTCTGCAGGAACTGACGGCCGCCCGTCCCCAACAGGCATCTGCGATGATCGACTTGTATGAGGCAGCTGGCCGTATTACTGCAGAAAATGTATATAGCAGTGAAGAATTGCCCGCTTTTGACCGTTCAACTGTCGACGGTTATGCTTTGCGGGCTGAAGATATCTATGGATGCAGTGAATCCTCTCCGGGCTTGCTGGATTGTGTAGGAGAAATAATAATGGGGCAGAGTACGACTCTGTCATTGAGAAAGGGACAGTGCTGCTGGATCCCGACTGGGGGTATGCTGCCAGTTGGAGCTGATGCAGTGATAATGATGGAATATACTGAAAGATTGGATGAAAATACGGTCCTGGCACATCGGCCGGCAGCTCCCTTTGAAAATGTGATGCAGACCGGTGAAGATGTCAGGAAGGGCCAATTGATAATGACCGCTGGACAGGAGATACGACCAGCAGATATCGGTTTGCTGGCATCTTTGGGTATTAAGGATCTGCAGGCTTTTAAACCATATCAAGTAGGGATCATTTCCACCGGCGATGAAATTGTTCCGCCAGAACAACGACTGGCACCTGGTGAGATCAGGGATGTCAATTCATATGCCTTATATGCTGCGGTGGATGCATACGGTGCTATCCCTGCTGCATATCCATTGGTCAAAGACCAGTTTGAAGCCATTAAGCGAACCGTTGCTGCGGGACTGACAGACAATGATATTCTATTGCTTTCGGGAGGCAGTTCAGTTGGTGTCATGGATGTTACTCTGGAGGTGTTGATGTCCTTTCCCAATGCCCGGATGCTTTTTCATGGCATAGCGGTCAAACCGGGCAAGCCAACTTTAGCGGTGTTAATAAATGGGAAACTAGTGATCGGTTTGCCGGGACATCCGGTTTCAGCCTTGACTATATTCTATTTATTGGTGGCACCATTACTTCGGGCCCAGAGCAGACTTTATGATTGCGAAGGTTATTTAAGCGTCAATGTGTTTTCTCAGGCGGGCAGGGATGATTTTATTCCGGCAGCCATTGAACAATATGAAGATCATAAGCTGATCCGTCCTTTATTAGGAAAATCCGGCCTGATGAGTATCCTTTCCCAGGCCCAGGGTTTTATCCACATCCCCTATGAAAAACAAGGGATCAAGGCCGGAGAAAAAGTAAAAGTAATGATGTTTTAAAAGGGGTCTGCCATGATTGAAAGAAGAATTACACCTGAAAAAGCCTTAGCCTTATGTTTGCCTTATGTAAACGGGGTCGGCAGCAGTTGGGTACCAATAGAAGATGCCGGGCAGAGGATTTGTGCAGAAGATTTATACACACCGATCGATATGCCGTCGTTTTCCCATTCCAAAGTAGATGGATTGGCATTGCATTCAAGAGATCTGCAGCGATTGCAGGAAGAAAAAGAAATAATCCTGCCTATTATTGGGACAATAGCGGCAGGGGATATATCGCCTCCATTGCTGCGTTCCGGACAGACGGTAGAGATCATGACCGGGGCTATGCTGCCAGAAGGAGCAGCAGCAGTAGTGAAGCAAGAAAAGGTCCTGAGGACAAACGGAAAGGCATTTTTCGATGGGGAGGTCAAGGCAGGAGCGAACATACAAAAAGTGGGAAGCTATTTAAAAAAAGGGGGACAAATGGTGGCTGCCGGGGAGCTATTGCAGCCAAGTCTTATAGAACTTGCAGCCTCAGCGGGGCTGCCGGAAATAAATGTATATGATGTCCCCTCAGTCTATGTGATCAATACCGGCAGTGAATTGATCCTGCCTGGTGAGGAGCGTCGGGCAGGGCAGATTTTTGCCAGCAATAGAGCCTTCTATTACAGTTTAGTGAAAGCAGCGGGATGTGTGCCTTCAGGAAACCGCCCGGTCAAAGATCGAATTGATGAAATCACCCGGCAATTGTTGGAGGGGATCAAACATAGCCGGTTAGTGATTATCAGTGGGGGAACTGCGGAAGGGCAATTCGATCTGGTTCAGGAGGCCTTCCGGCGGATCGGTGCCCGGATGGTTTTCTCCGGCCTGGATTTAAAGCCGGGCCGGCATACTTCTGCAACTGAAAAAAACGGGGTATTGTTATTCAACCTGCCCGGCAATCCAGGCGCTGCATCCATCATATTTGATATCCTGGTCAAACCATTGCTACGCAAATTAAGGGGAATGACGGAGTACAAGAACTTCTGGTTTGAATTATCTCCTTATAAAAATGATCTCTCCATAACAAAACAGCGGACGATGACCAAAGTGAGGGGCGAAATAGAAAACGGGCAGTTATATGCCCGTTTGAACGACAAAGGATCAAGGCCATCAGGGGAAAATATGCTGCAATTGATCGTCGATCTTGATCCGGCTAGTTCGATTATAAAAGCCATGCTAGCGGATTGATTAGTTAGTTTCCTGTCCGCCGGCCAATTCCTCACATATAGCCTTTCTAAA
>CAZPFV010000066.1:0-4429 GCA_964585985.1 uncultured Candidatus Saccharibacteria bacterium | reverse complement strand
AAGGGCATCCATGCCCAGAAAAAGGAGAAGAAAAAATGGAAAAAGATAAAGAATTGAACCAAAAAATCAACGAGATGAATAATCTCGTTGAAAAGATCACCGCCCTTGGCGGTGGTGGGAAGACCGTTTCTTTTTACGGGAAGAGAATTCCCGTAAAAGAAGTAAAAAATAAGATGGGTGCCATGCACCCTAGCACACTGTGGTATTTTTTGGGGGACGTAATCCCCCAGTTGAAGAATTTGGAGAGAACTTTAAAGTTCTCTCCAGCAGTCACCATCGGTGACTGCTTTGACATTAAAATTTCTAAGAACGGACAGTTGTCCGTTCAGAGAAAATTATAAGACTCTACCCCAAAGGAGTTTTCCCTTGAAATTAAAGGAGAGCTCTTTTAGGGGGGTAGGGGAAAGTTGAATAAGGACTGGAGGAAGTACCTGAAAATGGTCCAGTTGAAAAAATCTTCCAAAGCAATCTCAGAGCCGATGATCATTAGGTACTAATCCTAACATCGGCTCCCTCTCAAAGCTTTTTATTATCAATTTGAATAGAAGGTTTTGAGAGGTAAAATCAGCCTCAAATAAAAAAAATAAAAAAGCAAAAAGGAGAAAGAAAATGAAAACTTACACCTTTGATTTCAATTGTGTAAAAGAAGGTGTCTCCGTAGAGGATGACACCAATTTAGGACCAGTAGTTCGTTTGGGGGAAATGGGACGTGGGCGAAGGATGGAAAAGGTGGGGCTTTTTAGAAAAAACCCCGCCGAAATCATTGATGGTAGAGTACTTGAAGCACATCCGGTACTTATTACTATAAAAAAAGGTACTGACCAGGAGCGTACTTTCTGTACGTTGGCTAAGCCCTACAATCATTCCGCAAAAATTTTAGTGCGTATAAGCACCGAAGGTACCTACACTCGCCACACATCGGGTCGGTGGGAAGGTGTGGTTGGTCGACCAGAAAAACTGGTCGAGGGATGGGGGGCGTACGGCGATGCAGGTCGCCTAGGAAAATGGTCAGATAGCCTGGCCACAATGATGCCCGGGGATGTGATAAAAATCACGTTGTCGGGAGGGTACAAAATTAGCCCTCGTGCTCTTTGGTACGATACCAAAGAAGGATTGAGGGTGATGAATTGGGAGGATTATGAAAACCTCCAAGCACTGAGTGGGGGGTAGGTATGGTCTGCTGCCGTAACCACAAAAGCAGCTAAAAAACTAATGTGGGAGTGGAGCAATCTCGGAGCCGATGATCATTAGGTACTAACCCTAACATCGGCTCCCTCTCAAAGCTTTTTATCCTAGATAGAGAGTTTTGAGAGGCAAGATTAGCTTCAAAAACAAAAAAGAAAAGGAGAAAAAAATGAGAATGGCATCAAAAAAACTGATGAAGGAGATCGAAAATTTGGAGATCTCCATAAAAAATAAACAAGCTCTGCTTGAGAAGTTACTCAAGCTAAAGGAGTTGGCAGAGGACGGTGACTTTCTGGTCCTGCCAGAAGGTTTTGTTATGGCCAAAGTTGTGGGTTGGGATGTATCGTCATCAGAGTATGAAGATTACATTCCCAGCGAAACCACCTATGTAGTAGTTCCTCAAGAAATGGGGAACGAGGTTGAGGGGTTTGTTTCTTCGGAGGGTATTGAGTTAACTGGAAACGGTTGGACAACCCCCTCCCCCGACTATGTTGGGGATGAGATTGAAGAAGAAGCCATCTTAGACTTTATTCGTCGTGGTGGTGAAAATAATCCCCCTAACCCGTATAAGAAAGGTTAAAAAAGGTTAGGAAAACTGAATAAGGACTGGAGGAAGTACCTGAAAATGGTCCAGTTGAAAAAAAACTTCCTGTCTCTTAAGTTCTTAATTTAGAAAAATTGAGGATTTAAGAGATCTCAAAAACTTTAAAATTTTGAGATCAGAAATACGCCTATGTATTCTTAATGTGGGCGGGTAGGTAGGACCTGCCTGCAACAGGATTACGTAGGCGTTTTTTTGTATACAAATTACTTTATTTGCCAAAACACATCACTACATTTGATAAAATTACTTTAGTGAGTTTGCGCAATCTTAAAGTAAATAAGAACTTAATACTTATTACAATATCCGCCTTAATATCCCTGAGTTTGATAACTGGAGCTTTTTTTGTAAAAAATAATAAAAAAATAGATGAAGAATATAGTGAGGAGGGTAGTTTTGAAATAAGAAATGAAACACAGCAAACAGAAAGACCAAATTTTATAAGTGATGATGTTAATTTAGATACCATTTTTAATTATAAAGAACCTTTAATAGAAAATAATTCAAATAATGAGTCTGGAAAATATAAACTTTTGGCTACTGGAGATATTGTTATTGGAAGAAGTGTGAATTATATTACTGTTACTTCAAATAATTTCAAATTACCTTTTGAGAAAACTGCTGAATTCTTAAAATCATTTGATATTACTTTTGTAAACTTTGAATCTCCTCTAGTTGAAAAATGTCCCATTACAGTAGAAGGAATGATTTTTTGTGGCGATAAAAGAAACATAGAAGGGTTAGTTTACTCAGGTGTTGATGTAGTTAATTTGGCAAATAACCACATGGGAAATTTTGGAAGAGAGGGTATAGATACTACTGTCAAACTACTAGAGGAAAAAGAAATAGCTTATACAGGCCTTGGAGAACCAGCTGTTCTTGAGGTAAATGGTAAAAAGTTCGGGTTTCTTGGTTACAACGAAGTTGCAGATGCAGGCCCTTATGTTTCTGGTACAGATCCAGATGTAATAGAGAAGGAGATAAAACAACTTCGTAATAAAGTTGATTTTCTTGTTGTAGCATTTCATTGGGGAGTCGAGTACACATCTAATCCTTCAGATAATCAAGTTAAATTGGCACATTTGGCAATAGATTCTGGTGCCGATCTTATAATTGGTAATCACCCTCATTGGGTTCAGGGAGTTGAAATATATAAAGATAGATTTATTTCTTATGCCCATGGGAATTTCATTTTTGATCAGATGTGGTCAGAAGAGACTAGGGAAGGGGTAATAGGAGAGTATATATTTGATGATAAAGGTTTGGTTGGTATTAATTACTATCCAATAATTATTGAAAATTATAACCAACCTAGGTTTGCAGTAAAAAAGGAAGCTGAGAAGATTCTTACAAGGATGAGAGATTCTAGTTTAAACCTAATTGAGTACATAAATGGTAACCAATAAAATATTAGGATTGGTGAGAGGAAATAGAGAGATGTAGTTGCCTGATACATTTTTAAATAGATTCCCTCAGTTTAATACATTATTAAATGTACATTTGAATATACATTTAAAAGTATATATAATAATTGTATGAACTATTTATCCACTACGGATTTACGTACAAAATCAGCAAAATTAAGGGATTCCTTGAAAAAGGGAGAGAGAACATTTTTATTACATCGCTCAAAAGTTATTGGTGTTGTAGAGCCCTACGAGAGGAAGGAATTTGTTTCCACAGAAAAAAATTTGAAAAAATTTATAAAGTCATTTCATACTGGCAAAAATTATTCATACAAGAAAAGAAACGAGATGTTTCAAAAACATTTAGAGGAAAAATATGGCAAAAATATTTCTTGATACTAATACTTTTATTGATATTGTAGAAAAGAGAGATGCAAAATTATTAAGCCAAATTTCTTCAAACCCCCTGTTTTTATCAGCATATTCTATCCCTGTTTGGTTTTATGTTTATAAACACAGTGTTCCAAATCCAAAATTTGAAGAATTGTTTAACGCATTTAATATAGTTGATACAACAAGAGATATAATTTCAAGGTCTTTAATAGGTCCTACAGAAGACCTTGAAGATAATATCCAACTTCACTCTGCATCAGATTTGGGCTGTGATTTCTTTTTAACTAAAGATAAAGTTTTGTTAAAGCTTGGTTATTTTGGAAAAGTGCGGATTTGTGATTCTTTGTAGTTTATAATGTTTCCATGTCATCACTATCAATAGGAATTGTAGGCCTTCCCAACGTTGGCAAGTCCACTCTTTTTAATGCATTATTAAAACGCCAAGCTGCTTTAGCGGCAAACTATCCCTTTGCAACAATTGAGCCAAATATAGGAATGGTGGACGTCCCTGACTACAGATTAGAAGAATTATGCAAAATAGTAGTAAATGATCACGGGAGAGGGTCAGAAGGTAGAGAAATACCTGAAAAAGTAACCCCAGCTGTAGTGAAATTTTATGACATTGCAGGTTTAGTTAAAGGTGCCTCTAAAGGTGAGGGTTTAGGAAATGCTTTTTTAGGACATATAAGAGAGGTGAGCGCTATTGCCCATGTAGTTAGGTTTTTTAGTGATGATAACGTTATTAGATCTGGTTCAGTAGATCCCGAGTCTGACAAGGAGACGATAAACACAGAACTTATTCTTGCTGATATACAATCTTTAGAAAACGTAATAGGGAAGTTAG
>CAZPFV010000065.1:0-4435 GCA_964585985.1 uncultured Candidatus Saccharibacteria bacterium | reverse complement strand
AGAAAAAACATTTAGAAAGATCTATAAATATTTTTCTTGAACAAAATTTCAAAAACAAGAATATACCTGAGTATAGGTTAGATCTAATTTGTATATTTCATTTTTGGGGTGTTGGGTCAAAACATTTATATCATTACAAAAACATTCTAAATACCTTAATTTGAAAACATTAAAATGAATATTGTGTTTACATGTTCAAAATCATCTTGTAACATTTACTTATGCCTAAGAAGATAATGTTTGTGGAAGATGATGAGGGATTTTACAATATCTTTTCAGTTCCTCTAAAAATGAAGGGTTACGAGATAATTAGAATTGCTGAAGGGTCTTCTGCTGTAGAGAAGATAATAACGGAAAATCCAGACCTAGTTTTACTAGATATTGTATTACCTGGAACTAGCGGTTTAGATGTTTTGAAAGAATTAAGGGAAAGAGATGAAACCAAATCTACTGTTGTAATAATGCTTACAAACTTTGGTAGTGATGAAAATATATCAAGGGCCATGGAATATGGGGCTAATGATTATCTTATGAAATACAATATTGTTCCATCGGAACTGCCTGACAAAATAGCTGCATATCTTGGGGAATGTCAGGAGTTTGCAGTAAAGATGACTGAAAGTTAACTCCCGATATGAATCAGTTAACATTACTAAATATTTTGATTATAGTTGAAGCGATTTTATTGCTGGTTCTATCTCTGATAATTTTTTCATTAAAAAATCGTTCTTCTAAAGAAAAAAATGTTGTTAAGAGTGATACAAAAGTATTGAAGGAAGATTTTTTGCCGATAATTGTTCATGAAATGAGATCCCCCTTATCTATAATAAATGGTGCTGCCGATCTTTTGGTTAAAAATACAAACTCACTGTCAGTTGAACAAATACATACCCTTTTAAATCAAGTAAAAGTATCGTCAACCACATTATTAGACATGGTTGGAAGTATTTTAGATATATCAAAAATGGAAAGTGGTAAGTTTGAGATAAATAAAAAAATGTCTAGCATAAGTTCAATTCTTGGTGACGAGTGTTCTTATTTTGAACCTTTGGCTAAGATAAAAGGTATAAGTTTAGAGTGCACATCCAACGTTGATATTCCAGATTTTAGTTTTGATCCAGATAGGATAAAGCAAGTTTTAAACAATTTAATATCTAATGCTATAAAATTTAGTTCGGAGAAAGATAAGGTTACCATTAACGCAAGAAAAGAGGGCAATAAATGCGTTGTTGAAGTCTGTGACATTGGTGTAGGTATCCCAAAAGAGGAAAAGCAGCTTCTTTTTCAAAAGTTTTTCCAAGCTTCTAATCAGGGTGGGCGTAAAGGAACAGGTCTTGGGCTTTTTATATCAAAAGGTATTGTTGACGCACATGGAGGTAAGATATGGGTTGAGGATAACGAGCCAAAAGGAACAAAAATGATTTTTCAGATACCTCTAAGTACTGGCTGACTTTTGACCACCCTTGTTTGAGTGTGCTTTCAATGCTAACATTTTTATATGAACAAAAAAACTGCCCACATCCTTTGGTTTAAGGATGTTAATAAAAATGATATTCCGTTAGTTGGAGGAAAAGGTGCAAATTTAGGAGAGATGGTAAAAGCTGGCATTCCCGTACCAGATGGTTTTGTTGTCACAGCTAAGGCTTATTTTGATTTTATAAACGCTACTTCCCTAAAGAAAAAAATTATGACCGAGCTTTCTGGTTTAGATGTTGATGATTCTGATAAATTAATGAAAGCTTCAGAAAACATTAAGACTGCTATATTACAAGCCGAAATGCCTAAAGAGTTGATTGAAGAGATAAAAGAGTTTTATATGGAGCTATGTGGGGAAAACGATAAATACGTGGCTGTTAGGTCATCTGCTACTGCAGAAGATTTGCCAGAGGCTTCCTTTGCAGGCCAGCAGGAATCTTTTTTAAATATTAAGGGATGGAAAAGTGTAGCACGACATGTTCAGAAATGTTGGGCATCTTTATTCACAGCAAGGGCCATTTTTTATAGACAAGAAAATAAATTTTCTCATTTGAAAGTTGGTATTGCTGTTCCAGTACAGTTGATGTGTCAATCTGATACATCTGGAATTATGTTTACAGTTAATCCTGTAACAAATAATAGAGATGAGATATCTGTGGAAGGGGCTTATGGTTTGGGCCAACCCGTTGTTTCAGGGGAAGTTACGCCTGATCAATATACAGTAGATAAAAAATCTTGGAAGATATTGTCTAAAAACATAGTTTCACAAGATTGGCAACTTACCATGGATGGTAATACACCTATTTCCACTAAATATAAAAAGAAACAAAAACTTACTGATAAACAAATAGTAGATCTAGCAAAAATAGGTGCCATGATTGAGGAGCATTATGGTAAGCCTCAGGACATAGAGTATGGTATAGAAAAAGGAAGAATATTAATAGTTCAGTCAAGGCCTGTTACAACTCTTGAGCAAAAAGTCCAAAATGTCGTTGTTGATGAAGGGAAAGGGTCGAAGGTTATCTTAGATGGTTTAGCAGCCTCGCCAGGTGTTTTTGCCGGAAAAGTGCAGATAATCAAGAGCCCTAAAGAAATAAGTAAAGTGAAAGAGGGAGATATTTTAGTAGCTGATATGACTAACCCAGATTATGTGCCTGCTATGAAGAGAGCAGGTGCTATAGTTACTGATCTTGGTGGTAGAACTAGCCATGCAGCTATTGTAAGTAGGGAACTTGGCGTACCTGCGGTTGTAGGTACTTTAAATGCTACAAAAATGCTTTCTAATGGAGAAGTGGTGACTGTTGATGGAGCTTCAGGGAAAATATATGAGGGTGATATAACTAAAGTTGTTAGTGAGATAAAAAAGTCCGATGTTGATTTAAGCAAAATTAAGACTGCTACAAAAATATATGTAAATTTAGCTGAACCAGAGTTAGCCGAAGAGATGGCTTCAAGAAATACAGACGGTGTCGGGCTATTAAGAGCAGAATTTATTATAGCTAATATAGGGACTCATCCAAAGAAATTTATTAAAGATGGGAAGAAAAAAGAGTTTATAAACAAACTAGCCGAAGGTTTGGAGAAATTTGCTGACGCATTTAATCCAAGACCTGTTGTTTATAGATTCACTGACTTCAAAACTAACGAATATAGAGGATTAAAAGGTGGTGAGGAGTTTGAAACAGAAGAACCGAATCCAATGATAGGTTATAGAGGTGTTTCAAGATACATTAAAGATAGCGATGTCTTTGATATGGAGCTTGAAGCTATAAAAATAGTAAGAAATAAAAAAGGACTTAAAAATCTTTGGGTCATGATGCCCTTTGTTAGAACAGTTGAGGAATTAAGAGAGGTTAAGAAAATAGTCTCAGCTGCCGGATTGAGAAGGAGTGGGACATTTAAGTTTTGGATGATGGTTGAGATCCCGTCCAATGTTATTTTACTTGATGATTTCATTGATGAGGGAATAGATGGTGTCTCAATAGGAACAAATGATTTAACAATGTTAACACTTGGCGTTGATAGAGATAATGAAAAGGTTGCAGATATATACAGTGAGATGAACCCAGCTGTTTTGGCATCTTTGGAGAAAATAGTTAGAACTTGTGAAAAGAGAGATATAACATGTTCGGTGTGTGGGCAGGCTCCGTCGGTTTTTCCAGAATTGGTAGAGATGATGGTTGAATGGGGCATGACATCTGTTTCGATCAGCCCCGACGTTATTGAAAAGACTCGAAGTATTGTCTATGAGGCCGAGAAAAAGGTGTTATCAAAAGGTGGTAAAAGAAAAAAAAGCAAGAAAAAATAAAATGAAAAAGATAGAAAATATAAGAAGTCAAAAAATACTTGATTCGAGGGGTAATTGGACCATAGAAACTAAAGTAACTTTAGAAGATGGTTCTGTTGCCGTACAACCTGTTCCATCAGGAGCCTCTGTTGGTGAAAATGAGGCTGTATATATAGATGTAGAGAAAGCTGCTGATTTTGTTTCAACATCCATTAATGATGTTTTAGTTGGAAAAGATCCAACTGATCAGAAATCAATAGATAATACATTAATACAAATGGATGGTACTCATAATAAAGGAAGAATAGGTGCTAACAGTATACTTTCGGTATCTTTGGCTTGTGCTAGAGCTTCAGCAATATCCATGGGGATGGAGTTATATCAATATTTAAGTATTCTTTATTCGGGAAAAGAGAAAAACAATGGTGAGTTAAAATTTCCTACCCCAATATTCAATGTAATAAATGGGGGAGAACATGCTAGAAATAAGTTATCTTTTCAGGAATTTATGGTTATACCTGCTTTGAATACTCCATTTAACAAAGCTGTTCAGATGGGTGTGATTATTTATAAAGATTTAAAGAAATTGTTGATTGAGGAAGATTTTGAAACTGGGATTGGTGATGAGGGTGGGTTCGAACCTAGAGGTTTATCTGCTAGAACGGCCTTAGA
>CAZPFV010000064.1:0-4478 GCA_964585985.1 uncultured Candidatus Saccharibacteria bacterium | reverse complement strand
TGTTTAACGAAGCGTTAAAAGTTGGCAAGGTCATTTGGAGCGGCATCACAAGCAATTTTGGAAAAATCGTAAAGAGCGTTTCCAATCTTGGAACTACGATTTCTGCATCAATTAGCGCATTGAAGGTGCCTTTAGCCACTACTGGCACTGCAATCAGTCAAGGCCTTTTCGGTGGTCTTGTAAGCTCTTTCCCTGAAATTTTTGCTGCAATGGGCGGCTTGATTGGAAGTGTTGGCTCTGCGTTTGTTGGCCTTCTTACTTCTATTGCCGGTGCGCTTTCGTCTACAGTTTTCGGCATTCCTGTAGCGCTTATTGTGGGCGCGGCCGCAATTGCCTTAGGCGCTGCGATTGCGGGTATTGTGAGCAATCTCGGTGGGAAATATTCAACTGACAATTCTTCTTACGTCGGAACCCCTGAATACGATGCTTCTACAGGTTCCACCACTTCTGCAAATGGATACTACAGCAATACATCATCCGGGTCAACAAGCTCTTCCGACCTGCAAGGCGCGGTTTACAACGGCTGCTATAATGCGTTTCTTGATATTTTCCAGCGCTATGGTGACGAAATTACCGGCGGCAAGGAAGTCAGGCTGTTCATTGACGGAAAGCAGATTACTGCTTCGGTCGAAAAGCAGCAGGCTGACCGTGGCGTGCAAATTATGGGGACGGAAGTGTATAGCTATTAAGGAAGGAACGGTGAATTATGCAAGCTCTTGTATCAGTGAACGGCGTAGATTTGCCAGAGCCTTCCTCTTATAGCGCAACGACTTCAACCATCGTTGATTCTGGCCGAAACGTGCAAGGCAAGGTTGTTGGCTCTGTGGTTCGACACGATGTTGCAAAAGTGGCTCTTAAGTGGAAATACCTTACCGCAAAACAATGGGCTTCCGTTATCGGCCCATTCACTACAAACTTTTATTGCACGGTACGATTTTACAATCAAGCAACAGCTTCTTATTCCACACGTCAGATGTATGTTTCCGATCGAACAGCCGGAATGTGGCGAAGGGGCCCAAACACCGGAAATGTGATGGGCTGGACGGATTGTTCTTTGAGCCTGGTTGAGGTCTAAAGGTGGTGATTTTATATGTCTGTAAAGCCGTCCGATAAGTGGCTTTCACAATATAATAATACGCTTGTACCCGAAACTTTTATTCAGATTACTTATCATGCAGCTGATGATGCGGCGCAAACGGACGCTATTGCAAGTTCAGGTTCGCAAACCGTGTTTAGTAATGCGGCATCCATCACTGACCTGGACATTTCCACTTCTGGAAATTACGCGACTGCTGAAACTAATTTTTGGGTTTTAGATGGAAGCTTTGATATCGTCCCGAATTCTGAACCGTATCAAGAATGCGGCTATGTAAGCGGTGAATGCGTATCAAGCTCCAATCATCCAACCATCACATTTTCTTTTAGTAAAATCCACGAAGAAAAAATACCGGGCCTGACAATCGTTTGGTCTGAAATTTTAAATGAATGGGCAAAATCATTTAAAGTTTCCGCTTACAAAGGAACCGCTCTTCTTTTGGAAAAGCAAATTGACAACAACGATTCCGCCGAAACTTCAATTGAATTTGAGATTTCCAATTATGATTTGGTTATTATTGAAATTCTTGAATGGTGTATTCCAAACCGAAGAGCTCGTATCTCGCAAGTGGAATTTGGACAACGTGTGAAATTTAGCAAAACAGACCTTCTGTCGTATTCCCATAAATCAAAGCGAGACCCAATTTCCGGTCAACTTTCCAAGGATTCAATTTCTTTTTCCGTTGATAACAGCGATCAAAAATGGAATCCTATCAACCCAGACGGTCTCTACAAGTATCTGTATGAACGCCAAGCTGTTTTTGTAAAGTATGGCATGGACTTGGACGGACAGACTGAATGGATTAACGGAGGTAAGTTTTACCTTTCTAGTTGGAACATTCCTTCTAATGGCATTACCGCTTCCTTTGAAGCTCGAGATGCTTTGGTGTTTTTAATCGATTCACTATATACCGGAAGGAAAAGCGGAACTTTATACGAAATGTGTTATGACGCTTTGGAACTTCTTGATGTTTCCGGTATCAGCTATTACATCAACGAATCTTTGAAGGACTATACAACTGATTTTAGCAACGGAAATTCTTCGTATAAAAACGCTGATGTGCTACAGCTTTCTGCTAACGCAGCCGGTATGGCTTTGTATCAGACAAGAAACGGTGAGATTCGGATTGACCGGGTTCCGTACCTTCCTGAAAACAAGTCCGACATTTATGAAATCACTGAAATCAATGATTATCAGTATCCGGAAATCACTTTTTCTAATAAGTTAAAAAACATCTCTTACTCTCTAAATGGAGTTTCGTCATTGTATCCGAATGGTGCTACTGGCGATGGCGTTACGCAAAGTGTAAATAATGCGCTTATCTCTTCTTCCGTCGTCTCCCAGCCAAAGAATGTTCTAACTGAAAGCTATAAAGTGCTTTCTAATCGTCGAAAAGCTACCCTGTCTTATCGTGCAAGCCCGCACAACGATGCTCTTGATTTTGTCAAGCTCAATCATCAGTTCGGATATTCTTCTAACTTGTTGATCACGGATGTTTCTTACACGTTTAATGGTAGCTTCAAGGGCTCCGTTACCGGGTATATGATTGAAGATGTTGATTCGTTACAAATCGATGCTTCTGAGATTTACTTACATCCTTCCGACACGATCACGCTCACTGCAACGCTTACCCCTGCATCTGCCGATTCCCCTGTTATTGTTTGGAATGCATCTCCCGCTGGTATCGTTGAGCTGAATGTCATCAAGAACGAACGCGGCGTATCTGTCTGCAACGTTACGTATTTACACAGCGGAAATGCAACGATTACAGCTACAGTTGCGAGCCTTTCTGCTTCTTGCAACGCTACTGCGATTGCGGATGAGATTTCCAACCTCAAAGAAGGCGATACCGTTTACATCTCCGTCGCTGGCGCTTATACCGCTTTTCTTGTCTCAAAGCATAATTACGAGCCAGAATTAAATGGCAAAGGGAGAACGCTTCTTGCTCTTAAAGACGCGAAAACAGAAAACATTGCGTGGGATAGTAAAATGACAACTCCCGCAGAGTATTCGACCAGCAGTATTGATGCCTTATTGAACGGAAACATAAAAAATTCTTTTTCTGATTTCATGCAGAAAAAAATCGGCAAAACTACTTTTTATTATACCCCAGCGTTCAAAAAAAATGATTCTAACAATTACGTACCTTCTGCTGTGTCTACTCTATCTCGCAGTATATTTTTACCTTCCGCAAAAGAAATATACTACGGATTTCCTGATAACAGTAGTTCTATTAACGAAATTTGGGGTTATGGATGCAACGTAGAAGGAAGCCCGCTCCCTACAGCAAAAGAACTTCTGAGAAATCCTTTTTTTATGGACGGAAACGTTTACAGCCCGTATGAGCAGTGGACGAGAACTCCCATTACCCATCTTGAATATTGGGGCATGGGCCCTTCTGTTGGGGATATCTATTATCGTTCTATCGTTGTTTCAAAGTATTGGGACAGAGCACATCTTGGCAGTTATGATGACGAAGACGAATTATTTTTTTATGACTGTATCGGTTCTGGCAACGATGGCCGCAAGTGCTATCATTACATGTTTACCGTTCCGAGCAATTTGCCTATCGGGTATCAAAACAGAGTTGAGGAAGAATAATTTATGGCTCGTTGGATTACAGACCGAACGCAATCAGATGTTGACCGCGTGAAAGAAATTACCGCAAAGGCAAGAACAGGCACGTGGACAAAAGCCGAACAATCGGAATGGCTTGCCGGAATGAAGGGCGCTTTAAGCTATACGGATTTTAACCGCATAGAATCCGGCATTCAAGAGCTTGGCTCCATTGTTGGCGCGTCTGTTTCTGTTCGGACTGATTGGACAGTCGATGGATATATGAAAGTCTCCGATGCAACACGTTGGCTTTCTAACATCAACTCCATTCGCGCTAAATGCTCTGGCCCATCTGGTATTGCAGATACGCCAGAAAGCATGAACAAACTCGATTTTTCAACGATGAATCAAATCGAGCAAATTTTGTTCGACATTGAAACGCTTGCTAAAACATACGTTACGTTTTCCGGTGAATACATGACAGGAGATGGACAATATGGTTTTTGAAGACCGTGTGGCGAAATATCCGGGTCGGTGGACAATGGTAAAATCGGATGGAACATCCGAAATTGTCACTCTTATCCGAAATGACGAGCCAACAAAAGAAGGAACGCCAATCAATGCATCCACCTTAAACGAGCTGAGTACCGTTGCGGGCGCAATTAACGCAAAAGAAGAAGCCGTTTCGGCTGCATCTAGCGCAAATTCTGCCGCCACCAGCGCAGTCAAAAGCGCACAGTCAGCATCCGTAGACGCAACGAACGCGGGAAACTCTGCCGCTTCTGCCAAAGCTGAAGCGGACAGGGCTGCGGCCATCGTGAGCACC
>CAZPFV010000063.1:0-4523 GCA_964585985.1 uncultured Candidatus Saccharibacteria bacterium | reverse complement strand
TATTAAAAGCTTTTTCTGTACGTTCGTCGCTCATAACAGTCCTAAATTCTCGTGAGGGAATACCTGTATCCATTATCACTATATTTCCTGTTTTTTCATTTTTTATTAGATTTCCAGGGTGAAAGTCTAAAGGAACACCAAACTCAATAAACGTTTTTTTTAAACCCCATACAATATCTTTAAATTGTTCCCTGTTTTTTTCTATCATTTCGTTAGTATTTTTATAATCAGTCCCTATCATTTCTGAGAGGACTTTTCCAGGAATAAATCTTTGTACTATTATGTAACTTCTTTTTCCGCTTTGATCTTTTTCATATCTAAAATATGATTTAGCAAAATGCTCTTCTCCAAATATTTTGCCAATTTTTTTCTGATCCCTCACAATATCTTTGACTCTTTTAGGGTTTCCAAGATAGTCAATAAATTCCTGTGATCTTTTTTTACCCTGAGGATCGTTTGGATTTATTTCTTTAATAACCCAATTATCATCCACTTTTGTCACTACCGACTCCCACCCCGTACCTATAATCTCACCTTTTCTTGGTAGATTTTTAGGTGGAGATTTATCTCTGTTATTAATATTTAATATATTTCCTATCCCCATAGGGTTATTTTAAAACATTTTTGGTGATTGTGTGGATTAACAATCCTTTTTTGAATTCTTCTAGTAATTCGGAGTATCTCAATTGCTGGGGTACTAATGATGTTTCGGTCATCCCAGGCAGAGAGTTGGTTTCTAAGAAAATAAGTTGATCATCTTCCGTAAAAATAAAGTCTGATCTTGAATAGTAGCCTAATCCGAGGATGTTATGGATTTTATTTGTAATATTCCGTATATTGTTGGTCAGCTCCAGTGAAATTTGTGCGGGAGTTATTTCTACAGACATTCCTGTTGTGTATTTTGCTTCATAATCAAAAAATGTTTTTTTGGGTATTATCTCTGTCGGATAAAGTTTTAAAAATCCTTCTCCAGATCTAACTACACCAAGAGAAAGTTCTCTACCTTTGATGTATGGTTGGTATATATAATTTTTATTGAATAAGGGAACTTTATCTTGAAGCTGTTCCTCATTTTCTATGACGAATACTCCTAATGATGATCCTAGAGAGTTTGGTTTTGCTACAAACGGGAATTTTAAGTCTTTAAAGTTATTGTGTGTTGGGATAATTTTTACTACTTCTCTAACGGCTTCCTGTGTTTTTCTTTTATCCATAGATAACCTACAAGATTTAGAATCAGATCCAGTAAATTGAATTCCATTTTGTTCAAACTTACTTTGGATATATCCATCTTCTACGTATTCCCCGTGTGATGAAATTATCACAATTGTATTTTTATTTCTCAATTTCTCCAGAAAATTATGCTCACTTAAATTTTGGTTTTTGTAGTTAAATGTAAAATCTTTTTTCCATTCAACTGGTATTGGGTCTAGCTCTTGGTATAAATTACAAAAAAAGTTTTTAGTGCCATAAGATACATTGCGTTCGGAGGAGGGGCCTCCATAAAGAATCACTATTTCCTGTTTCATTGTAATGATTATACTATTTGTATTTGTTTTTATTTTAAGTATTGTTATTGATACAATATTTTCGTCAAATGATGAGCTATAATATTCGTGGTTTATGATGAAAAATATTTTAAAAATCTTTAAAAAGAATAAGTTTTTGGTTGGTATGGTGCATTTGGGACCATTAAATTCAAACAAAGATGGTTTAAAAATGTCTGAAATTGTTGATAATGCAGTCTTTGATGCACTTATCTAATAAAAATGGTGATGGTATAACTAATTATTTACCATTATTGGGTTGGAACATACTTTTTAACGTAAAAATTCGTTTAAATAAAATAAGTATTTTTTTTGAATCCTATCTTGAATAATTAATGAATCTAGCGTATTTATCCGACCTGACTTTTTTACAATATTCGCACATTTATCAAAGTAAAAGGTATCGTTTGTAGCGACAAACAAATATACATTATCCCACTTTTGATTTATCTCATTAGCTTCTTTGGCAATCTGTTCCCCAGTGAATTTTTTTCTGTACTTCACTTCTATTAAATGAACTTCGTCTTTATCCTTGCTTATTAAAAGGAAATCGGGAACATTTCTTAAATTATTTAATGCTGTCGTGTCTTTTACTTTATGCTGGTATTGGGCTAATTCTGGAATTATGTTCTCATAACCTAATGGGATTATGGTAAAAGTTGTTGCTTCCTGAAACATTTGATGGAAAATAGTTTCTGTTATCCTACCTTTTATAAGATTAACAACAAAAGATCCATTGGGCATTGATAAAATCATACTACAACTGATAATGACCTAACAACCTTCGGTCCTGATATAAGAGAATAAAAGTTAATTATTTCAACAAAAAGGTCTTGGAAGTTAAATATTTCAGCTTCCAAGACCATGTTATTAAATTTTTACTTTAGGAGTGTTATTAAGGTTTAAAAGGCTGAACCTCCGGTAAAGTGGTAGGAACATCAAATTGAAAGTATGGTAGACTTTCTGGAAGTTCTTTTATTCCCAGATACTCCACTATGCTTCCTACAATGTCTCCACTAATCTTATTTCTCTCTTCATTATAAGTAAACACCGCGTCGTTCCAATCCTTGACACAAGCAAAAGTTTGGTTGTACTTTTCTGATACCAGCCTTTGTGTATTTTTCAAAGATTCTGGATCCACATTTTGCAACGGAGCCTCAGTAAAAGTTGTAACATAGGCATTGACACTCAATGCCATATCAGCTGGTGTAGCTTGGTTGTTGGTCAATTCAGCTAAGTCTAGTTTGTCTGGTGGTATTGGATTTCCATTCTCGTCTCTGTAATGGGATCTGGCATCTTGTATATCTGTTCCAAAATTACTTAGAGACTCCCTATATGCTGCTGCCTTTGCAACATCAGCCGTTAGGTAACTATTGTATAAAGTTACTTGAGCTTGGATTTCTGAAAAGGTCAGTGCAATACAGGTATTTCCGTTGGCTGCCGCCTTACGACCGTTTTGGTACGCTGAGATAAGGGCTTCATACTCAGAAGTAATTTCTGGAGCGGCCCTTTTGATTCCACTCAGAACTCTGCACCCACACGCCGTTGTCAGTAACGACATAACAGTTAGTACTGCTAATAACAAAAATATTGTTTTCTTTTTCATTTTATTCTCCTTTTGTTTTCCAAATTTCTCTTAATGTGTAATCAGTTTCGGATACTATTGTTTCAAGTGCTCCGGTAAAATTGCTGCAATTGGCAAAACTAGCCGCACTTTCTAACGTAGGCCCGTAGTCAATTGCTGTGTACCAAGTAAGCCAATCAGATACTGTTATGGTTATGCGGTTATCTTCTGGTTTTACATCAGGTCTAATTAACCATACTACACCTCTATCGTCTTCAACATCGCCGATCTTAGCCCATCTTGCCCAGTTTAGAATCCATATTTTTTCGTCATTAAAAGGACCGTTATTTTGAATTCCTGTTTGACAGACTATCGCTACCTCGGCTATCTTATCTGTTCTAAGTTTTTCTAATATCTCATCTGCCCACACAACTGTTTCTTGGTCAAAACCACAGCCATTATCTATTACCCAATAATGTTCAAGCTTGGGAAATTCTGGCTGGCCTTTTTCAGGTTTGTATTTTTCTTCCAAGACCTCTGTTGAGTTGCAAGATATTAAGATAATAGAAAGAACTAACAAAATGATAATAAGTTTAGTCTTCTTCATCCCCACCATCCTCTTTTGTAAGGAAGTGTTTGACTCCGAAGCCTTTTTCATTGCACCCTGCTCTTCCTCCACCAGCACATGCACATGCACAGGCGCAAGAACTTACACAGGCACAACTACTGCTTCGACCTGAGTAGCTGCTACTTCCACCACCGCTTCTATACGATGAGCTTCTGCTACCACCGTTTCTGTATAACGAACTTCCGCCGCCTATGTACCCGCCGGAATCATACCCATCATCTCCGAATATAGAACACAGTCTTATAATGATAAGAAGCACCACTATGACTATTAAGGCAGTGTATAAAAGGAACTTTGCCAAAGATGAAGGCTTTGTTTCCACAGCTTGATTCTCTTCAATTTCTTCTATATTGGGGAAGTAGGTTTTATCTATGGATACCTGTACCGTGTATTTTTCATCAGGTTCCAGATCATTTGTAACCCATGTAATTGAATCAATACTCTGTTCTTCTGGTTCCGGATCGATGTATGTTAGGAAACTCGTGTCAGTAAATAACCATTCAATAGTTAATTTCCGAATTTCTGCAAAATCAAACCATCCAGGTGTGTATTGAATCGTTACTTGATCATCCTTTATATTCATCATTTTTTCTTGTTTGATGACAAAAAAGAATGAAAAGTTTTCACCTGCTAAAGGAAGGTGATCAAAATCAAGTTTAACCTGACTTTGTGATCCTGTATTAGCCGATGCTTCTACAACGAAATTCTTAGGCCCATAATCAAGAATTTGGAAATTCCTATTTGGAACTCCTATTTCAAGATATGCTCCCCCATCCGGAAAGTC
>CAZPFV010000062.1:0-4636 GCA_964585985.1 uncultured Candidatus Saccharibacteria bacterium | reverse complement strand
ATGTAGTTTTATTAGGAAAAGGAGCTATTTAATGGCAAATTCAAAATTTTGGGGTACAACTCCTGAAAAGGAAAAAAATATAAATACAAAAGATAAAAAAGTTAAAATGTCTAAAGAAAAAAAGGATCTTGGGGTCGTAGGTAAGATACTTTTTGGATTTTTAGGATTATTCCTAGTCTTTTTTATCATTTTATTCATTTTTGTTATCAGACCTGGGTTATCATTGTATGCAGGTGTTCAGGTTCTTAAAGATGATTTTTCGTCTATAGGTGAGGAATTTCAGAATAGGGATCTAGTAGCCCTTAATAAAGTTTTGGACAAGACAGAGGACGATTTGAAAAAGATAAAAAATGACAAAGATAAAAAGTTTAGTTGGGCTAAGAATAAAAAAATATTTAAAGCCAACGAATACTATTCCGATTTTGATAGATTTGTTAGTGCAGGGTTACATGGGGTTGATGCTGTTAGAGAGGCATCAAGAGTCATTACTCCTTTTGCAGATGCTGCGGGGTTAAAAGTTTCCCCAGATCAGGAATTACCAAAAGCAGAGGGGTTAATGGAGGCATTTCAGGGTTGGATATCTGTTATGCCTAAAGTAGCCGATGAGATGGATGGGGTTATAGAAAAAGTTAGTCAGATAGGAGAGGTCTTAGAACCTGTAAATATAGATAAATATCCAGAAAGAATAGGAAAAATTGAGATCAGATCTAACATAGATTTTGTGAAAAATACCTTATCAGATGCCGATGATTACGCTCCTGATATTAAAAAAGCTCTTCAGATACTGCCTAAAGTTTTAGCTGTAGGAACACCAACAAAAAGATATATGATAATAATGCAAAATGATAAAGAGATAAGACCTACAGGTGGTTTTATGACCAATTATGCAACTTTTAAGATATCAAATGGTCTTTTAGATTCTGATTTTTCATCTAAAGATATGTATAGTGTGGATCTCACTTTAGACGAGATAGATGCTTACACAGATTTCCCAGACGCACCTTATGTATATGGCCCTCTTTTAAAAGTTGAAAGATGGTATGCCAGGGATATGAACTCGTCTCCAGATTTTGCAACTTCTATGGAGCAGTTTTTAAAGTTTTACAATATGGCTGGAAGAATAAATCCTTATGAAATAAAACCAATAGATGGGATTATAGCTATAGACACAAATGTTATCTCCGAGCTTTTAGAAGTTACCGGACCAGTTACAGTTAATGGTATAACTTACACAAAAGATAATGTAGTTTTAGAGTTAGAGAAGATAGCTTCTTTAGCTTTGGCTGAGCAAGCTAACAGAAAAAGAGTTCTCGGGGATTTAATGCAGGGAATGTTAGTTAACGTTTTTGAGTCTGATAGTAACCTGTGGCCAAAACTGATAGAAAAGGGAATAGATTTATCAGTTAGAAAGCATATTTCATTTTACATATTTGATGACGAGGCACAGGCTTTGTTAGATAAGTACGGTGTTGGTGGTAGGATAAAAGACAATGTGAGCGGGGATTACTCAATGATTGTTTCAACTAATCTTGGTGGTGATAAAACAAATTGGTTTACTACAAAAGAAGTGGATCATTCACTAGAAAAGCAGGACGATAGGTGGGTTAGGACAGTTAAATTGACCTACACATATACCCAACCGAGTGCGGAGTATGGAGCTTTGGTAAAAAGATTTAAAGATTGGGTTAGGGTTTATGCCCCAGCGGGTTCAGAGCTCATATCTGTAGAAGGTTCGGAAGCACCAGCTTATAACATTTCTGATCAGGAAAGAGGTAAAGTTTGGTATAGCGGTTATTTAGAATTAGGTCCTGGAGAATCAAAAGAAATAACATTTAAGTACTATATTCCTTCTGAAGTTGTTGATAGCAATTATAAATTAACTATTCAAAAACAATCGGGTATAGATAAAGAAAAACACACTGTTAGTTACAACGGACAGGTTAAGGAAATAGAACTTATAAAAGACACAGTGATAGAAATGAAAGTAAGATAAAATTGGTATGAAAAAATACAACGCAAGGGCAGTTGTTCTTAAAAGCGTTAAATATAAGGATTCTGACAAGATTTATACTATTTTCACCAAAGAATATGGGAAAGTATCTGCTATTGCCAGGGGTGTAAGAAAAATTAGTTCTAGGAGAAGTGGTAACTTAGATACTTTAAATCTAGTATCGGTAAGTTTTCGTGATGAAAACTTAGGTCATAGAAGTATAGAAGAAGTAAAAACTATAGAATCGTTTAAGAGTCTCAAGAAAGATTTGCAAAAGTCAGCCAAAGCCTACTATATGGCTGAGCTTATTCATAAATCAATTGAAGAGGATGAGCAAGTTTCCAATATATTTAATCTTTTTGTGAAATGTTTAAAAACACTAGATAAGAATAATTACTCAGGTGATTTAGTAGTATCTCACTTTGAAATGAATTTAATGGATATGCTGGGTTATAGAATCACATTTGATACTTGTGGAAAATGTGGAAAAAAAGTAGATGATTCTTGGAACAAGTATTTTTTTAATATAGAGGATGGGTGCTTAGAATGTGAGAGTTGTTCAAAATATGGTATTGGTATAAAGAAAGACGCTGCTATTGGTTTGAAAAACATTTTTAATGGGAAAATATCTAAAGAAGAGCAAGTATCTGCAAAAGAAGTAGATAAAATATTAAAAATGTATGTTGGGAGAAAACTTGAGGCACGTTTTAAAAGCCTAGAAATACAATAACTAGGTGATATACTTCACGTATGAAAGAAACCGATAATCTTCAACAAAAAATAGTATCATTATGCAAAAGAAGGGGGTTTGTTTACCCAGGATCTGAGATTTATGGCGGTTTAGCAAACACTTACGATTACGGACCTTTAGGGGTTTTGATGATGAGAAATATCCAGAATCTTTGGTGGGAGAATTTTATTACAAAAAGAAATGATATTTATGGTTTGGATACTGCCGTTTTTATGTCCCCCGATGTTTGGGTGGCTTCAGGACACACTGCAAGTTTTAAGGAGGTTCTTATAGATTGTAGAAACTGTAAGCAGAGAACGGGTGCAGAAAAATTAATTGAAGCATTTTTTGAAGCTAAAAATGAAAAATTTAGTGCAGAGGGAAGAGATTTAGAGGAAATGGAGGAAATCATAAAAAGTAACAATATACCTTGTCCTGAATGTGGTAAAACAGATTGGACCAAGCCCAGGAAATTTAGTAACTTATTTGAGACCCAAATAGGTATAGTTCCAGAAAATAAATCCTTAAATTATCTGAGAGGTGAGTTAGCTCAAGGTATGTTTGTTAATTTTAAAAATGTCCTTGATTCTCAAAGACCAAAATTGCCCTTTGGTTTGGGCCAGATTGGAAAAGTTTTTAGAAATGAGATAACAAAGGGAAACTTTGTTTTTAGAACTCTTGAATTTACTTTAATGGAATTTGAGTATTTCTTTAATCCTACTGTACAAAAGTGGGAAGATGTTTTTGAATACTGGAGAAAAGAAATGTTTGATTGGATTACATCTTTAGGTATTCCTGAAGAGAAATTAAGATGGAGAGTTCATTCTGATGAGGAAAGGGCGCACTATTCAAAAAGAACAGAAGATTTGGATTTTGAATTTGCAGTTGGTTTTAAAGAAATGTTTGGTCTAGCTTACAGAACAGATTTTGATTTAAATAAACATATTGAAAAATCAGGTGCCGATCTTAGATACATGGACCCAGAAACAGGGGAAAAGTTTGTACCACATGTTATGGAACCTACATTCGGATCCTCAAGAATTTTTTTAGCCTTGTTAACAAATGGCTACAAAGAAGAGGGTGATAGGATAGTTTTGAAATTAGACAAAAGGGTAGCTCCTTATAGGGTAGCTGTTTTCCCACTGGTAAAAAATAAAGAAGATATAGTAAACAAGGCCAAGGATGTGTATAAAATGCTCTTAGATAAGGGATTTTCTGTTGATTGGGATGATAGAGGCAATATTGGTAAAAGATATTTTGCTCAAGATGAGATAGGTACTCCGTATTGTTTAACAATAGATTACCAAACCTTAGAGGACGGAACTGTAACAATAAGAGATAGGGATACAATGGAGCAGGAAAGAGTAAGTATAGAAGATATATTTTCAAAGATATAAAAGTAGGAGATATAAAAAAGAAACCTGATTTTTTATAAAAACCAGGTTTCAGGGTTTTATACTACTTGCTACTCATCCAATTCTAATACAGGTCTTAGTTTTAGTTCTAGTACACGGATTGTTCCCAATGGTATAGGAAGAGCAGCATCATTAACATACATATAATATATACATCCGTTATGAATTCTGGACCTGCCTCTGTGAGAGAAGGTCATGACAGTATCGTCTATCTCAGATTTGTATAAAACACCTTTTTTGAGATCCCGTGCGTTTGTTATTATCCCGCTCATTGTCCATTTTTCTTTCCTTCCTAATATATTCATTGAAAATCCTAATAAAAAATGGGTCTTTTCTCAAATTTCCTAAACATTGATTTTACTTGATATTCGGGTTTTATTTGTATTGACAATGGAGCTGAAATGGTGGATATTGGATATAACTTGGTGAACATTGGTGAAGGTTACTTTTAGGATTATTTATGAAAATGTTTCTTGGGGAATACCAACCGAATATCACCGA
>CAZPFV010000061.1:0-4683 GCA_964585985.1 uncultured Candidatus Saccharibacteria bacterium | reverse complement strand
TTCCTTTAACCAATAATGTGCCCTTGTGTACTTGAAGTTTTTGATTTGGACTCGCCGTCCCAATCCCCACATTCCCACTAGCATCAATGACAAAGGGGGTAGTATCACTTGCTTCATCATCAACTCTAAATGAATTAGCATTGCCTAAATTTTTAATATAAAGGGGCATTGCTGTTGATGAAGCTAGGGTAGAAGCTGATAAAATAGCTGGACTACCAGTAGCAGTAGAAGCAGCATTCTCACCAAAGGTAAATGCTACTTTATTAGCACTAGTTAATTGCCAATTCCAAACCTGAGCATAATCTCCACTACTAATACTATTAGCACTAATAGCAGCTGTAATACCTGACAGGGCAACATTAGAAGCTGCTCCTGCACTAGCCCAAGATGTAACTCCTGAACCATTAGTAGTTAAGACTTGACCACTAGTACCTGCACTAGTAGGTAAAGTCATAGTCCAAGTCCCAGCAGCAGCTGCAGTTTGGAGAGTAACTAAACCTGATGTACTGCCTGCAATACCAAGAGTACCTGCTGTACCTGCTTGACCTAATTGTAGAAGTCTGGAAGGAGCTGTTGTACCAATCCCCACTCTACTATTTGTTGTATCAACATTAAGTATACTTGTACCTGACGCATTTTGTAATTGTATTGCAGTTGTTGAATTAGCCCCTGCCCTTATTCCTAAAGAATTGTTCCCTATCAGTAATGGAGTCCTAATACTAGTACTAAATGTAGACGCTATAGTGGTAGTTGCACCCCTGTCAGTAACTGTTTGCAGAGTATCTGCTTCAGTGAAGGATTGTAGATATCTTCCATCTAGGCTAGTAGTTAAATCTCCTAGGGCACCTGTTCTACCTAATGTAAGTACCCCGTTTGTAGAATTAAATGAAACAGAGTCTACATAGTTATTACCATCAGTATTTGTATCAATATCATCAGCACATACCCATCCAGTACCTACTGTATATTTAAGTACCTGGTTTGCACTACATGCTACATCGTTAGGTCTATAATCCATGTATATACCACTTCCATTCGTTATCTGACTCCAGTTATGAGTATGGGCCGCAGTAGCAAAACTATTCTGATTGTATCCACTAGCTACAATACTACTACCGTTGTACCAGAGGAATTGATTAGAAGTGTAGGTTGAAGCATTAGTACCACCTCTTGATATTGCAAGACGCTGTTCCGATCCTAGTGTATTTGTTCCTGTCCAGTAAGCAATATAGTTTGCAGTTCCTGTTCCTAGAGGTACTGTACCTGTTGCATTCGGCAGAGTAATCGTTATATCTGTTGTTGGGTTTGCTACTGTTAAGAGAGTTTCGTATGTATTGGCACTGGAGCCTTCAAAGAGTATTCCTGTACTACCAAAGATTGTTTCTCCTGCTGCCATTGCTGGATTACTTGCTAATGTTGCTGTGTAATTAAAGTCCAAAGGAGTTCCTGATGTACCATTTCCTGCAAGAGCGAGTGTGTCTGTCACTACTACCTGAGAACCCCAGTTATCTCCTGTATCAGTATCACTAGCACATACCCATCCAGTACCTACTGTATATTTAAGTACTTGGTTTGCACCACATGCTACATTGTTAGGTCTGTAATCCATGTATACACCACTCCCATTAGTTACCTGACTCCAGTTAAGCCCCGTTATATATGTACTTGTATCCCATGATAGTACTCCTGCAGTATTTTTTAACAACCCTGTCGAAGATGACGTAGGCAATGTATATGTAATATCCCCACTCTGATCTCCCCCTTGAAAAAATGTATAGAATGTCGGTGTTGTACCTGTCTCTCTTACTCCAAACGCAGAGTTAATTTTTACTTTACCCGCCCCATTGGGAGAGAAAAGGATATCACCATCCAACCCTCCAGTTGAAAGAGTTAAATCTCCAGAGGAATTTGTAATGGTGGAGCTACTACCTGCAACCTCTAATTTTGCTGTTGGATTTGCAGTACCAATACCAACATTCCCTCCACTAAGAATTGTAAAAAGTCTACTTGAATTACTCGCATTATCTATCTCTAAATAGCTACCACTACTACCATCCATATCAAAGTAAAAGGTGCTATCAGACACAGTAGAGGCACCTAAAACAAGATCATCCGTTGTGGATGTTAGATATGTAAACGTACCAGCATCTGTCCAAAGAGAGCTGTTTATGCCCTGCCATGAAGTTCCGTTGTAAACGGTTAATTGTGAAGATGTTGTATTGTAATACACCATTCCTGCTACAGGACTTGATTGAGTTTGAGGGCTTAAAGATGTACTTAATTTAAAAGCATCATTAGCCCCTTCTGAAAATTTTGAAAGTATTGAATATGCAGTAGCCTCTAGTGGCATCCTAGAAAAGGTCTCGGTTAAGTTTGTACCATCAGGTGCGAATTTTAACTCTATATACAAATCTTTGTACTCTGATATTACTTCCAAAGGATTGTTACAGATCCCATCCCTACACTGGGGAGTTGTTGTCATTGAACCACTACCCAAAGATAGTTCAAAAACACCATCATATTGCCCTATTTCAACATTATTAAATGTTTCCCTAAGGAGTAATGTCCCTCCTGTAGCTGCTGTATAGTAGGAGACTTGAAAATCACAGCTATCATTAGCAGGGCCAGCCACTACACACGCCGGAGTACCTGGAACAATATTTAAACCCTCATAGCCTGTATCATTTCTTACTATCTTACCTTGGAAGTTGATATTTTCAGAAGTGAGAGCGTATATATTACTTTGAAAATATATAGCAAAAATCAAGGATACTATCAGCAAAGCGATCAACTTTTTTGCTATATTTGGGCAGCTGTATTTTTTCATATACCTCAGTTCACACTTTGTTTTGTATTTGCAAGACAATTAGGCTCTTGTCAACTGTGGTATAATAATAGTGGAAATGTATACACTTGTCAAAGCCGTTTTGACTATACTTACCTACTACAAAGTGATGCTTACTATCCTCTGAGGGACATAAATAAATTTCTTGATTGACACAGAAGATAACCGCTGGCCTAGAGTATCAAGAGATAGAACTTTTTCCTTAACAATTTCCTCACTGTCATCTCGAGAGATCATTACTTTCCCCCTTATTTTACCATTAATCTGCACAGGAATTTCAATTTGTTCCTCTATTAACAAGCTTTCATCTACATTAGGCCATTTTTGGTTGTGAACTGAGTAAGATTTCCCCATAGTACAGCACCACATCTCTTCCGAGATATGTGGTAACAACGGGGATGTAATCAATACTATTTTCTCTAGGTCTTTAATATCAAAGGCCTCTTTTGAAAAAGTATTGTAAAATTCCATCAAAGCTGCAATCGCAGTATTAAATTTAAAATCTATAATATTATTCTCGACCCTATTCAAAAGTTTCTCAATGCCAACTTTGACCTCTTGGCTACTTTTCTCTACTCTATTTTGATATGCATCATTTAAAAATGCGTAATATTTACTAACAAAACGCTTTACACCTTGAATTGTTCTTGTATTCCAATTTACATTACCTTCATACGGGCCCATAAACATAAGGTAGGCTCTTGTTACATCAACCCCATACTTCCCTATCAATTCATCAGGCCCTATTACATTACCCAACGATTTTGACATTTTACGCCCATCTTCTCCCAATACAACTCCATGAATTGTTCTTACGATATACGGTTCGCTATCTCGGACTAATCCTAAATCATAGAGAACCTTATGCCAAAACCTCGAATAAAGTAAATGAAGAGTGACATGCTCCTGCCCTCCCTCGTAGTGATCAACTGGCATCCAATAATCAGTAAGCTCTCTTGAAACAAACTCTTCACTATTTTGGGGATCACAGTATCTAAGATAGTACCAGCTTGAGCCTGCCCAGTTTGGCATAGTATCTGTTTCTCTTTTCGCTGGGCCCCCACATTTAGGACATTTCGTATTTACCCATTCGGGGATATTTGCCAAAGGTGATTCCCCTGTTTCTGTTGGTTCGTAACTTTCAACAATTGGTAATTCCAAAGGTAACTCACTTTCAGGAACAGGCACCTCACCACAGTGAGGACAGTAAATAATGGGAATGGGCTCACCCCAGTAATGCTGACGAGAAAATATCCAATCATGTAAGTGATACCTCGTAACCACCTCCCCTATCTTTTCTTTGTTAAGATATTCGCCAATTTTCACTTTCGCATCCGAGCTGCTAAGGCCTGATATAAAGCCCGAGTTATAGACCTGTCCCTCACCCGTGTATACTTTTTCTAGCGAATCTATTTCAGACCTATCACCTTCTGGTCCTTCAATTACCCTTTTAATAGGGATGTTGTATTTTGTAGCAAACTGGAAATCTCTTTCATCATGGGCAGGCACTCCTACGACTGCACCTGTGCCAACTGCCGCTACTACAAAGTCCGCAACCCATATTGGCAACCTCTCACCTGTTATGCTATTCACGCAGTAGAGTCCTGTGAACACACCACTTTTCTCTGAATCACTATACTCCCTTTCTTCAATGCTTTTTTCCTTACTTTTTTCAATATACTTCTGGACCACCTCTATATTTTGGGCAGACATACTACTCATAAGCCCTTTAAGCAAGTCACTATCAGGCGCAATTACTACGAATGTTGATCCAAATTGAGTATCAGGCCTTGTCGTAGAAACCGTAATCACAATATCCATTCCTTCAACCTTGTACT
>CAZPFV010000060.1:0-4745 GCA_964585985.1 uncultured Candidatus Saccharibacteria bacterium | reverse complement strand
ATCCGCTTTGGGCGAGTATTACAATAAGGCCTGTTGTTAATGAGCTTGATTGTACTACTGCTGTAAAGAGGGCACTAATGGCATATGCTATTAAAGGGTTTGAGAGATTAGAGAAAAGGGGCATGATTGCGGGGTTATTCTTTAATGGCTCTATCGCAGAAGATATTAGAGATAGTGAGAGGAGAAGAAATCCGATATGGAATATGGGTTTACCAATGATTTTACTCTTTTTACCAAAAGAATTGATTAAAAACCCAATTACCATTAATAGTGGTGCTAGCATTGTAGAGTCAATTAATACGAGTTGTGCTGTTAGCGTAGTACCAATATTACTTCCAAAGAGAATTCCAATGCTGTTGTGGAATGATATTGCTCCAGTGTTTACAAGTAGAACAACCATTACTGTAACTGCACTACTTGATTGTACTAAGGCTGTTAGTACGGCTCCAAAGAGAGTGCCTACGTATTTGTTTTTAGAGAATTTTGTTAAAAGATCTCTAAATTTTGTTGATGCTAACTCTTGAAATTCCTTACTTAAAGTCTCAATTGCATAAAGGAAAAGTATTAATGCAGAAATGAAGGCTAAGCCAATTTGTAAATATTCTGAATTCAAAATATCCATATGTAGAATTTACCATATTTAGTGGATATATGAATGAAGATAGGGTAAGAAATATGTTATAGGACGAAAATGCAGAGGACTGGATTTGAACCAGTGTATCCCGAAGGAGTCGGATTTACAGTCCGATGCGTTTGACCGCTCCGCCACCTCTGCAGTGGAGCCGAAGGAGAGATTCGAACTCTCGACCTACTGTTTACAAAACAGTTGCTCTGACCAACTGAGCTACTTCGGCAGTGAACAACGCAAGTTTAATATATTAGTGAAGTATAGTCAACAAACGCCCCAGTCGGAGAGGGATCGTAGAGCTCTTCGAAACGAAGGTGGAGTCCCTCAGCTTAAACCCAAGGATCTAAGCGATTTCGGGATTCCTTGCTCTTGCTGTGGAGCTACGAACCTCTATGTCCAACTGGGACCTTATATTTTACAGTATTTTGAATTAGGAATCAAAATATTTAAAAGCCTAGTAAGGTTAAAATCTGTATTAAGGTATTGTTAATGAAAGTAAATACTATCTCTCGCAGGGGAGAAAAAGGTAATATCAAAAGCAGTATCAATATTAAGGAGTACTTTTCAAGTTGCTCCCAGTAGTATCTCATACCTTTGGGGAGAATCGCTCTAACAATCTTATGTCCATCAAGGGGTGGGATAGGAATCAGGTTGAAAACACCTAGAGCCACATTTATAGTGGTGAATGAAAATAGTATAAAGGCTATGGGGGTGCTTGGGTCTTTGATAAAGAAATGATTTATTAATCCCATTAATATAGCTAAAAGAAAATTTGATACAGGGCCTGCTAAGGCCGTGAGACCTGTATATAGCTCTCTTTTTTCAAAGTTGTACTCATTTATTGGTACAGGTTTACTCCATCCGAATCTAAAAATAAGCATAGATAGGGCACCAATAGGATCTATGTGCTTTATTGGGTTTAATGTTAATCTCCCCTCGGCTTTAGCAGTAGGGTCTCCTAGCTTAAATGCAACGTATCCGTGAGCATATTCATGTACTGTCGATGCTATAAGGATGGAGGGGATAGCAATTATCATCCAATAGATAAAATCTTGTAATGATGAAAACATATATATTAAACTTGATAAATACAAATCTTTTTGATAATATCATCTAGCTAATAATTCTTCAATTAAAAAATATATATAAAAATGTCAAAGGTATGTGAGATATGCGAAAAGTCTACTGTTGCTGGCAAGAGAATCCAGCATCATCACTCCATAGGATGGAGGTTTAAAGCACCAAGAAGTAAAAGGACTTTTAAGCCAAATCTTAAAAAAGTTAAGGTTGATGTTGATGGTACTACTAAGAGTATGAATATCTGCATGAAGTGCTACAAGAAACTGCGTAAGGAAGTTACTGAATAATTGTATATATATTTTCCTCGTATCTAGTAAATATTAGTGGTAAAATCATCTAATTAAGATGTAGTATATATTTACGATGGCGATATTTGATTCAATTTGGGAGCTGTTTACATATGATTTAGGTATGGATTTGGGTACTGCAAATACCATTGTTTATCTAAGAGGGGAGGGGATTGTTGTTTTTGAACCCTCTGTCGTGGCAATTGAAAAAAAGAGTAAGCAGGTTCTTGCTGTTGGTCAAAGTGCAAGAAAAATGATAGGTAGAACGCCTGCAAATATTGTTGCTGTCAGACCTCTTAAGGATGGAGTGATATCGGACTTTGATACTACTCAAGCAATGATTCATCACTTTATTAAAAGTGCTCATTCAAACTATATTAAAGGCTTTAAAATTCCAAAACCAAGGATTGTAATTGGTGTACCCTCTTCTGTTACTGAGGTAGAGAGGCAGGCAGTTATTGATGCTGCGAAAACGGCAGGTGCTAGAGAGGTCTTTATTGTTGAGGAATCTATGGCGGCAGCAATAGGGGTTGGCTTACCTATAGAGGAGGCTTCTGGGAGTATGATTGTTGATATAGGTGGTGGTACTACAGGAATTGCTGTGCTTTCTCTTGGTGATATTGTTGTTGATAATACAATTAGAGTTGCTGGAGATGAAATGAATCAGGATATTGTTGATTATGTTAGAGAAAAGTACAATATTTTGATAGGTGAGAGAAGTGCTGAGGATATTAAGATGGAGATTGGGTCTGCCGCACCGCTTAAGGAGGAGCAAGAGATTTCAATACAGGGTAGAGATCTACTAACAGGTCTTCCTAAGTCTATTAAATTTACTAGTACTGAGGTTAGAGAAGCTATTAGTGTGTCATTAACGCAAATCACAGAGGCTGTTAAGGACGCAATTGAAGATACTCCTCCAGAATTACTAAGAGACATCTTTCATGACGGAGTATTTGTTTCTGGTGGAGGGGCTTTAATTAAAGGATTAGATGAGTATTGGAAAGAGGAGCTAAATATTCCAATTAATATAGTTGATGAACCTATGGCTGCAGTTGCAAAAGGTACTGCTAAAATGCTAGATCATATTGATTTGTTACAGAGAGTACAGAAATCTTGGGAAGAAATCATTTAAATGCATTGATTAAGAGATATGAAAAAGAAGTTAGATTTGAAAAAGTATAGCAAGTTTTTTTTTCTTCTTTTCTCTATTTCCCTTGTGATAATAGGGAGAACTTCTCTTGCAGATGTAGTGTCATATCCATTTTCATATGTGTTTAGTCCAGTATATGTACTTGGTAACTCTGTCGGGAGTCATGTTTCTGAATGGCAAAATGCATTAACGAATGCCTCTTCATATATTCAAGAGTTTAATGAGATGAAGGAAGAGATTGCTAAATTAAAAATTGAGAATAGTGAAAGGATACTTGATTATGAAGAGTATCTATCATTAAAGGAGAGCTCGGCATTGTTGGCAACTGACTCAAAGTATGTAGAGGCCAAGATAATCAATGTGTCTTCTGATGGTGAGATTACAATTAATTGTGGGACAAACGAGGGGGTTCGAGAGAGAGATGTGGTCTCATTAGGCAGAGTCTTTATCGGTACAATCTCGGATGTTGGGCTATATAGTTCATCAGTGAGATTGCCTACCAACAAAAGTAGTACATATGAGGTTGTAATTGTTTCTTCTACTGTAGATCTGAACAAAGATAATCGAGTTGATAGCTTGATAAAGTCCTCAGGTGTAATAATTGGTGGGCATGAGAACATCATTATTGAGAATATGGGTATTAACTCATCTGTTGAGGATGGGGATATTGTTCTGATTAGAGATAAGAGGGTAGGTGATGTCTTAATAGTAGGGTCATTAATAGGGGTATCTAAAAATCCAGCTTCTACTTCTAAGACGGGATATGTATCACCAATTTTTGATTATTCAAATATTTTAACTGTTTTTGTAAAAGAAAATGCAACTGATTAAGGTTTCTTTAATAATAATTTCGCTGTTTCTTTTGCTTTTTGTTGAGAGCTTCCTTTTAAGGCTTTTCTCTTTTTCCGCATTCATTATTGTACTCTTCTTAATGTGGGATAGGGTTAGGCCCATGTTCTTTTATCTTTTTGTCGCCATATTTACCATAGCTCTTGATGTTGTACTACATACCCCTTTGGGTACACATGCTTTTGTTGTTTCTTTGTTACTAATTATTAGCGATTTTCTTTGGCTCATTATTCCTAAAGATGGGCGGTTTGGTTTTGTTACTATCTTTCTTCTTTTTCTTCTATACTATCTCTTAGTGCCTACCTTTGCTTTGCTGTTTGAGGATTTTGCACTTCCTAATCTTCCGAAATTTAACTGGATTGGCATTATAATCAGTAGTGCAATATCTGTAGGAGTGTATATGCTGTTTGGGTATTTTATGAAATTCTTTAGAAGTGAAAGGTCTGAGAGTAAAATTAGATTAGCTTGATATGTCAAAGATATCTTTCGATAAAAAACTTGAGGGTAAAAAGCTATACAAGCCTGTACTTAATAGTAGAGAGAGTCAAAAGGGTGGTAAAAAAGCGACTGTCCTGTCCAAAGTGTTTAAGAAAGGTCAGAAGGGGGAACATGTTTCTGGATGGAATTTTGTGTATGCTTTTGCACTTTTCTCCTTAATATTTTTTGCATTAATCTTGAATGTTGCGAAGTTACAGATTGTTCAGGGAGAGGATATGTTAAACAGGAGTCAGACAAACAAGGTTAGGCTAAC
>CAZPFV010000059.1:0-4888 GCA_964585985.1 uncultured Candidatus Saccharibacteria bacterium | reverse complement strand
AGTGGTAATCCTGTAAATAATACAGGAGTAGGTAATACTGCAATAGGGCATCAATCATTGACAGTAAATACTAGTGGATCATATAACACAGGGCTTGGTGTAAATACACTAAATGCAAATACAACAGGTGCAGAAAATGTTGCAATAGGGTACGGTTCACTATTCACCAATGTAGCAAAGCAGGGTAGTGTAGCAGTAGGGTATGAAGCTATGAGATATGCAAATAGTAACGCTACAGTAGATTTAACATACAATACAGCCGTAGGGTATCAAGCATTAAGAGGGAGTACTACAGCAGCAAATAACACAGGAACAACGAATTCAGTCTTTGGATATAAAGCAGGGTTTTCTTCAACAAGTGGTTCAAGCAATACTTTTATGGGTGGATTTTCAGGATATGCAAATACAACAGGAACTGACAATGTTGCTGTAGGTAATACTTCAATGATGGTAAACCAAACAGGTCAGAGAAATATTGCGATAGGTTCTTATGCGCTAGGTATGAATTCTATGGGTGACCACTCATCTACTGTTGTAATAGGATATTACGCAATGGGTGAAGCTGCAGGAGGAACAGTTGGTAATATTGGTATAGGGTCTAGTGCACTATTTGGTGTCAGTGGTAGCTATAATACCGTAGTAGGGCATGGAGCAGGAGAGGCTTTGACAACAGGGGGTTATAATATCTTGATAGGTCAGGGTGTTCAAGCGACTTCTCCAATAGGAGATTATCAATTAAATATAGGGAATACAATCTATGGAGATCTTTCTACTGGATATCTTAGTATTGGAGACAGTACACCAACAGAAGCTATGTTTACAGTTGGTGCGACATCTCAATTTAGGGTAGATAGTAATGGAAATTTAACAAGAATAAATAATGTACCATATTCATGGCCTAGTAGTAACACTTCTGGAGTACTTGCAAATAACGGAAGTGGAACATTAACATGGTCCTCATTAGCAAGTTTAGGAGTAGTAACAGGAAGTGGAACAGGCAGTGGAACGGCAGGTCAGGTCACATGGTGGAATGGTACTTCTATGATAACAGGGAGTAGTACTCTTTGGTGGGATAATTCGAATAGTCGATTAGGAATAGGTACTAGTAGTCCTCAGGCATCTTTAGATATTGCAGGAGCAACTTCTACGATATCAAATGCTAGTGGGAATATAACGATTGCTCCTGCAAGTAATTTAATTGTAAGTCAGGGAAATGTAGGGATAGGGACGACCTCTCCAGTTACTAAATTACATATTGCAAATGATGGGGGTATATTAGCCCAAGGTACTTACAGTAGTGGTTGGGATGGAGGCTCTCTAGGTGCAGGAAGTAGATTAATGTGGATACCAAATAAGAGTGCTTTTAGAGCTGGATATGTTAGTGGTACTCAATGGAATGCTAGTAATATTGGCGATTATTCAGTGGCCATGGGAGTCAACACCACTGCCAGTGGAGGGGGTTCCACGGCAACGGGATATGGTACCAGCGCTAGCGGCTCTTATTCCATAGCAATGGGATATATTGCTACTGCAAGCGGACAGAATTCTATAGCCATGGGGTATTCCGCTACTGCCAGTGGAAGTCATTCCGCAGCAATAGGACAATACACCGCTGCTAGTGGAAACATGTCCACAGCGATGGGCAATTACACCACTGCAAGCGGAAATCTTGCCACAGCAATAGGATATTACACCACTGCTCAAGCCCATGCCTCAACCGTGCTGGGTAGATACAACGAGATAGCTGGCTCAACTAGCTCCTGGATCGGTACCGATCCTATCTTTGCCATTGGTATTGGAGCTAATAGTTCAAATAGAGCTAATGCTATGACAGTACTAAAAAATGGGAATGTAGGGATTGGAACGGCTAGTCCGACGGTACCCCTTCAGGTAGAAAGAGCGAGGACAACAAGCATTAACTCTTCTTCTGCCGCATACAAGCTGGGTGGTAATGATGTATATTTATTTGGCCAAAGTTATGGAACAAGTCCTTGGGGACACTGGATGCAAGTTATGCGCCCTTCCGACGACACTCCTTTCCCGTTGAGCTTGCAACCATTAGGAGGGGTTGTTGGGATAGGGACTATCGCTCCTGTATATAAATTGGATGTGACTGGGAATATAGGTATAAATAGTGGGAGCACATACAAAGGAGTCTTATCTAGTATAGAAGTGCCTGGTACTTATGGTTGGACAGGAGTGGAAGCTACTAGTAGTGGAGCAAACTCAAGTTACAAAAGTTTTAAATTTCATGTCACTGCGCCGTTATATGATAGCAGCACTTCTGTTGCGACAGTATATTATATTGGTTCAACGCAGTATGGTCAGTTGGCATATAACCAATCTGCGGGCTATTTAGATAAAGTACAAGGAGCTGCTGATTCTAGTAGCCTTTTCTATATAAGATTTGGCACAAGTTATACAAACAGATTCCAACTTAGAGGAGATGGAGTTGGACTTGCGGATACGAGTTGGACAACCTTCTCCCCTTATCTTTCATATAACTATACAGAGGATGGTAAGAGTAAAAGTGATTATAAATTAGGTGAAATTGTATCTCAAAAGAGTAATGATAGATGGAGTGTCACGCAATCTAGCGATACTCAAAACACTCTCTATGGAGTCGTTGTTGTAGCAGAAGGTTTCGTTTCGGTGCCAAAAGAGTTAAAATACAATGTATGGGATGGTGGAGGAAGTCTTGAAAACAATCCATACGTTATTCCAGTTGCTCATCTTGGCGAAGCCTCTACTATGGTTTCAATTATGCCTGGCGAGAAAATCCTTGAAGGAGACCCTATCTCTACCTCACAGTACCTTGGAATTGGTGCTAAAGCCGTTAAAGAAGGTCAAATTGTAGGAAGAGCACTTGAATCAACAAATGTTTGGAATGTTGCCTCTTGTCCTTCTGTCAGTAGTATTGATAATATTATTTGGCCCGCAGATGATGGCTCTAACCCAACTAAACCCTGCTTTAAGTTACCTGATGGTACTATTGTTGGGAAAATAATGGTCTTTGTTAATGTAAGTTGGTATAACCCATCTGAAACATATACTACTACTAATATATCTCAACCAGGATGGTATAGAGTATCTCAATTAAATGGTAGTGATGAGATAGCTAAATTTAAGATAAACAATAGTAGTATAGGATCATCTCAAAATCTCATATTAAGTGTAAATACAGCAAATAATACTGAAAATGTTAACATTGTCTCTAACTTTGTATCAGGTGGATATGATATTAGTAAGGCTAGAATAAATAATGTAGGAGGTTTTAAATACCTAGAGATATATCTTGAGAATGTAAATCAGAATAAAGTTAAGGTAAATATTGATGGTAATAGTTGGATATCAACTGATATTACACGGGTGGAAGGAACTCCCACTTTAGCAAATGAATTTACATTAAGTGGAGTACTCTTTGGAGTAAGTGATGTCCTAGAAGTTAGGGAAAACGGATTAATGGTTAAAGGCGATTTACTATCTACTAACTCAGCCAGTTCCAATATTGGGAACGGAGAGAACAGATGGAATGATATATATGCCAAAGGAGCAATTAGACTGGGAAGTGGAAGTGGTCAAGAAGGAGCGATAAGGTTTAATACAGAAACAATGAAATTAGAACTAAGTAGCAACGGAGGGGAGTGGATACCACTAGGGGATCGCTCATCACAGTTAGTTCTTTCTCCTGAGTATCCCGGAGCAATACTATTTGCAGATGGAAGTGATAACCTAGGTAAAATGACCTCTGATGCTATAGAGGAGAGTAATGGAACATTCAAGAATTACTACGAATGGGTTTCTAATAAAGAGGTTACCCAAGACTACGATATATTAGTAAGGATTACATTACCAAACGATTTCGTAAGCTGGAAAGAGAATGCAGTATCTCTCGACTATATGACTGAAAACAGTGTCTCTGTTGAGAATAATAGTGTAGATGTCTCTTTGATTGGAAATAGTGGCGTAGACGCTGTTAGTAACGGCCATATTAGTAAATTACCAGGAGCATGGGAAAGATTGAGTATCCAAAGTTCTGATATTAACGATTGTAACACTCCGGGAGGTAGCTGTACGTTGCGAATCTCTCTCAAATCTAGTATGGATTACTTTGTAAGAGTAGGTGATATTACCTTAAACTATAATAGATCTCTTTAACGAATATGAGTAAAAAGATGACAAAAAAAGTACTCTTTGGGGTATATTTCCTCATCTTAATCCTTTTCATTGGAGCTATATATACTGCAGTATCACTAAGGAGTAAAAAAGAGAATAGCAGTATTGTAAGGGCATCTGAGAGTGCAAATTTATTTCAAAATATTAATCCTAATTTCAAAATAGATTTTGTTGATGGTAAGTATATTAGGTTTGAAACAGTATCCTCATTTCTTACTCTTGGAGAGGATGAAGTACAAACATTTTGGGAGAAGATGAGGTATAGGTTTGGAATTAATCAGGAGAGAAAGGGGCTAGAGATTTCGTTAATAGAGGTCTCATATGATAGTGAGATGTCGGGCTTAATACAGATGGATTTGAAAAGTAGCGGAGATATTAATAGTGGATTCGAGTTAACTAAAACGGGAAGAGAGATTGGAGGAGATACAAAAAAGGTAGTCTCCAAAGATACTGTAATTGCAAAGGATGTGTATCAGGGTGTGGATATAGAGTATCAAGTAATAGAGGGGAAAGGTATTAAAGAAGAGATTGTGTTAAAAGAGCTTGCCCAGTACTCCTCTGCTTGTGAACAGGGTAATTGTTTACTGCCAGTAAATAGATTCCTTTTTAAGATTGAGCTAGATGAAGGATTATTAATAAAGAGGAGTATAGATGGGAGTGGGCAGTACCCTAATGGCTTCACATATATTTCTGATGGTAAGGGTAATTACTT
>CAZPFV010000058.1:0-4907 GCA_964585985.1 uncultured Candidatus Saccharibacteria bacterium | reverse complement strand
GAGGACGTTCTCTCTACGAGTATGGAATCCATTATCTTGATATTCTTCAATTACTTTTTGGAGTTCCAGATGTGAAATCTACGGATACATTTAATCATAAGCATATGGATATTTCTTTTGAGGATACCTCCTATTCAATTGTACAATATAAGAATGGGGCCTCTGGGAGTATAGAAGTAAACGTGGGGGTTGAACCATCTAATTTAGAGTGTTCAATTGCAATAATGGGATCTAAGGGTTTCTTAAAGATTAGTGGTAATGCGTTGGATAAGGTTGAGAGGGCTTCTTTTGAGACTGAGGAATTACAAAAGAGGTGGGATGAAATAGAATTCTCAAGTGGAGAGTCTATCACCCCTAACTCATATGGGACTCATGTTGGCTCTTGTCCAAATCATCCAATGCTATACACTGAAATTGCAAAAGGACGTGGGTTCAAAGTGTCAGAATCAGTTAATTCGATACAATTTATCCAAAATATATACAATAAAGAGGTAAAATAATATGGAGCTTAAGGAAGGATTGAATCTAAAAGATTTTCTGGTTTTTAAAGAAAATATACGTATACATCCCAATGCAGAGATAGGAAAAGCTTCTTCTATAGGAAACGGCACCTTGATATTAGATTGTAAACTAGGAGTAGTTAAGATTGGTGCAGGTTGTGTTGTAGGGAACTTTTCGATGATAGAAGACAATGTTGAAATTGGAGATGGCTCAAAGGTATGGCACTACAATCACATTAGAAATAATGTTGTAATTGGGAAAAATTGTATTCTTGGGGATTATGTATTTATTGATTCAGGAGTAATTGTTGGAAATGATACGAAAATTCAAAACTATGTGCCTGTGTATCATGGTGTAGAAATGGAAGAGGGTGTCTTCTTTGGCCCCAATTCATTAACAACCAATGATATGATTCCAAGGGCTAGATCAGAGGAAGGAGAAATTAAAAAAGCTGAAGATTGGGTTGTGTCATCGATACATATAGGCAAAGATGCTTCCATTGGCGCAGGTGCAGTACTACGCCCAGGGATTAAAATAGGAGAAAAAGCATTGATAGGAGCAGGAGCAGTAGTAACAAAAGATGTTCCAGCTGGAGCTGTTGTAGTAGGTAGTCCTGCTAAGATACTAAAGTACATTGAGGGTTACGAACCTAAATAAGTTTAAAAAGAATAAATATGATCCCAATTTCGAAGCCAATTATTGAAGATGAGGAAATAAATGCAGTAGTAGAAGTTATGAAATCTGGAATGATTGCCCAGGGTCCTAAAACAGCAGAGTTAGAGGGGATGTTCTCAGAATTATGTGGTACAAAACATGCAGTTGCTTTCTCAAATGGTACTACAGCTATTCATACCGCAGTAAGGGCTCTTGGCATCACAGATGGAGATGAAGTAATCACAGTGCCTTTCACTTTTGTAGCAACCGCAAATCCAATCTTAATGGAGAGAGGAAAGGTAATCTTTGTAGATATTTCTGAAGACGATTTCTGTATAGATCCTGAGAAGATAGAAGAGAAAGTAAATAAAAAGACAAAGGCAATCATACCTGTAGATCTATTTGGTCAGATATATAAGTATGAGAAGGTTAAAGAAATTGCAGATAAATATAGACTGGGAATAATTGAGGATGCTTGTCAAGCTATAGGAGCAACAAGAAATGGGAAGGTAGCAGGTAGCTGTGGCGATGTAGCTACATTCTCTCTGTATGCAACTAAAAACATTGCAACAGGTGAAGGTGGTATGCTTACGACAGATGATGATGAGATTGCTAGAAAAGCAAAAATGTTTAGACATCATGGTCAAGATGAGGCAGTTAGGTATGAGTATCTGGAATTAGGTCATAATTATAGAATGACTGATATAGTGTCTGCTATTGGAGTAGAACAGATGAAAAAGATTGATAGAATAATTGGTATAAGACAGAGGAATGCCAAACTATATGATGAAGGACTTTCCAAGATCAACGGGATTATCATTCCCAACATAACAGAGGGGAATACTCATGTGTATCATCAATATACAATAAGGGTAACAGAGGAATATGGAAAAACAAGAGATGAGTTAATGGCTTTCTTAAAGGAAAACGAAATCGGTTGTGGTGTATACTATCCAAAGCCTTTACATCTTCATGAGCATTTTAGAAAGATGGGATACAAGGAAGGGGATTTTCCTGTGTCTGAGAAACTCTCAAAAGAGGTTCTCTCTTTACCTGTTAATCCGTTTGTTACCGAGGAGAATGTAGAATTTATAGTTGAAAAGATTAAGAAGTTTTCAAATAAATAATTATTAATACTTATGCAAGAGAAAAATAAAACAGTTGCAGTATGTGGTTTGGGCTATGTAGGATATCCAGTATCTATGCTTTTTGCAGATGCGGGATTTGATGTAATAGGTTTTGATATCTTAGAGGATAGAGTAAAGAGATTAAATGAAGGGGAAAATCCAATTAAAGGGCAAGAGCCAGGTCTAGATGAATTGGTAGAGGGGGTCTTTCAGAAAGGAAACTTTAGAGCTACCTCAGATATGTCAGAATACAAATTGGCAGACTATATCATTGTTGCTGTACAAACCCCTGTAGCTGAAGAGAACAAGAAACCTACATATGAGAATCTTAAAGGGGCATTAAAAGATATTGGTAGTAATATGAAAAAGGGAGTAACTGTAATAATAGAATCTACCATTGCTCCTAAAACAATGCAGAATATTGTTAAACCGATATTAGAAGAAGAGTCAGGATTGATAGCTGGGAAAGACTTTTATCTTGCAAATTGTCCTGAAAGGTTAATGCCTGGTCATTTACTGGAGAACATAAGATACTACAATAGGGTAATAGGAGGGTGGACTCCAGAATCTGCAACAAAAGTTAAAGAATTATACAAGCATGTAGTACAGGGAGAATTAAAAGAAACCAACTGTATTACTGCGGAGATAGTAAAGGCAGGTGAAAATACATATAGAGATGTACAGATTGCATTTGCAAATGAAATGGCATTACTCTGTGAAGCATATGGTGCAAATGTATGGAGAGTTAGAGGGCTGATAAATAATTGTAAAAAGGTTACAGATACAAGACCTGAGGCTCTCAGGCAGATGCACTACCCTGGAGCCGGTGTAGGTGGCCACTGTATTCCCAAAGATTCATGGCTACTCATACATGAGGTGAGGGATGAGGTTGAACCTCAGTTAATTCCAATAGCTAGATATATTAATGACTTTATGCCAGTTCATATGTTTGAACTATTAAAGAGCGCACTTAAAGAAACAGATAGAAAATTAAAAGAAACAAAAGTATTGGTTTTAGGTTATGCTTATGATGCGAATTCAGATGATGACAGAAATACACCAACGGAACCGCTACTCTCGAAATTGAATGAAGAGGGTATAGATTATGATATACATGATTCATATATTGCGGAGTACAAGGGGGATGTAAAGAGTATGTTGAGAGGAAAAGATGTAGTTATATTAATGACGGGTCATAATCAGTACAAAGAGCTTGATTATGATACTATGTTTGAGGTTATGAACAAGAGACCAATAATAATAGATGGTAGAAATATATTCGATAAGCAGAAAGCAACAGAAAAAGGTTTTCTATATAAAGGGATAGGAAATGTATAAATCTCTATTAATTGATATAATACACCTATGTTAAAAAACAAAACGGTAGCAGTAGTAGTACCTGCATATAATGAAGAGAGTCAGATAGGTATGGTGATAGAATCAATGCCAGACTTTGTTGACAGGATAATTGTTGTAAATGACTTTTCTACGGATAATACAGCGAAAATAGTTGAAGAATATATAAAACACGATAAAAATGAAGCCAAAGCCCTGACATCTAGAAAAAAGATAGCGGGGAATAGATATAATAGAGCAGAGATAGTTGCAGAAGAAATCTTAGATGAAGAGAATAATAAATATACTCCACATAAAATTTTTAACAAGAAACCTGAGAAATCAAGAATCATTTTAATTAATCATCT
Organism: uncultured Candidatus Saccharibacteria bacterium; assembly: GCA_964585985.1. Classification (GTDB taxonomy): domain Bacteria; phylum Patescibacteriota; class Dojkabacteria; order SC72; family SC72; genus UBA2259. The sequence continues at coordinate 922 of CAZPFV010000058.1, read as the reverse complement.
AAAAAATGGTTCTGTAGGTGCTAGTATAGCAACAGGGTATAAATGGTGTAGAGATAACGAAATTGATTGCACTGCTGTGATGGCAGGAGATGGGCAGATGGATCCAGACGAATTGGAATCCATATGTATGCCAATAATCGATGAAGAAGTAGATTATGTGAAAGGTAATAGGCTTAAACACAGGTCTGCGAGATTAGTTATCCCCAAAGTAAGGTTCTTAGGGAATTCTGTTCTTTCCCTCATGACTAAGATTGCAAGTGGATATTGGCAAGTTTCAGATACTCAAACTGGATATACAGCTATATCTTTGGAGGCACTTAAAGGAATATACCTCTATGACATATATCCATCCTATGGTTGTCCTAATGATATTCTTGTTAAGTTGAACATTGCAAATTTCTCAATAAAAGAAGTTCCTATCAAACCTATATATGATGTAGGAGAGCAATCTAAGATGAAAATCTTTAAAGTGATACCAAGAATAAGTTGGTTACTATTTAGATTGTTCTGGGTAAGGATATATAAAAAGTATTTATTCAGAGATTTTCATCCTTTATTTTTACTCTATCATTTAGCAATAGTCCTTCTTTTGTTTAATATCCCATATGTATTAGCTGCTCTTACAGATTTGTTTGGAGGCCAGAAGATCTCTACAAATTCATTTATTGCTTTCATGTTCCTTGGTATAACGGGTTTCCAATCATTGTTTTTTGCGATGTGGATGGATATGATGGATAATCAGAAGTTACAGAAATAAGCTGTTAGAGAATCATTTACTCTGAATGAATAAACAAAATACCAAAGCGATAAGAAAACTTGTGGAAGATGAATACAAGATAAGACATGAGAAAATTGTTAACACCAAAAGGTGTACGAGATGCTTACTCCCAGAAACTATGCCCTTTATTGAATTTGATAAGAA
>CAZPFV010000057.1:0-4913 GCA_964585985.1 uncultured Candidatus Saccharibacteria bacterium | reverse complement strand
CTGAGCGACAAAAGGCAAAGGCAGATAAGGCATATATGGAAGAAATGAACCTTTCTGCTGGTCAGTTTATCAACCTTAAGTGGATTGAGACTGTAGCAAATAAGCAAGGAGCAAATATTGATGTTATGGTTGGTCCTGCTGAAAGTATGTGGAATATAAGACGCAATTAATTAATTTTCAAATCGAGTAAACAGAAATGAATAAAGACAAATTAAAGGTCAGCTTTGAGATTGACCGTTACAAGGTAATTGGTATGCTCTCACGTAATTGTGAGAATGCCGAAGAGTACAACGAGATTATGGATATTCTTGAAGGCAAGAATGAGTTTGTGCGTGATGCGAATGGTAACGAGGAGCTTGCAAGCCGCATTTGCAATTATGCTTTAGACTCTATCCTGGTTGAGAATCCAGACTTGGCTCTTCGTAAGCGTTTGGATAAGGAACAGAAAGGTGACGATATTCCTGATGGAAATTCCAATGTCATCGAAATCAAAGGTGACGATGCAAAGAAACTCGTAGAAACCCTTTGTGGTATCCTTCGCAAGGATAAGTGATGTAAAATTCATCAAAAGAATTCAAATAAACACTAAAACACTTGCAAGTATAAAATAAAATGCTTATCTTTGCATCGTGTTTGAAACAGATGGCCTTCTGAGAGGTCGCTTCTACCATAATAAGTCAAGACTTAGGAGTTTACGGCATGGTTTTTGAAATTACCCAGCTCAGCTAGACTATAACAAGGAAACTCTAATTAGGGTGAGAATCCCTAGATGCTGCATTAGACAAGTGGTTAAGTCGCCAGCTTTTCACGCTGGTATTCAAAGGTTCGAATCCTTTATGCAGTACTAAATTGCCCTATGGTGTAATGGCAACACTACAGGTTTTGGTTCTGTCATTAGTGGTTCGAATCCACTTGGGGCAACGAGGTGGAATCGGTATATGTTCCATAAATGGTGCGATATTCAAGCGGTTAAAGAAGATTGACTGTAAATCAATTCCCATTGCGGGTTCGGTGAGTTCGAATCTCCCTTGCACCACGAGTAATTTTTGTCATATTACGAGGAATGTAGCTCAGTAGTAGAGCACTTGGCTTGGTAACTAAGGGGGCGTTGGTGCAAATCCAATCATTCCTTTACGCTTTCGTAGCTCAGTGGCAGAGCATAGGATTTTTAATCCTAGGGTCGAAGGTTCGAATCCTTCCGTTGGCACAATGATACACAAGAAGAGAGCCGTGATGTTTGTTCTGTTGGAATCTCGGACATCTGTCAACGGATAACGTAAGAAGCAGATGGGGCGAATAAAGTTGTGAATAAGCTTATGAACTAGGGAAGCAAGCGGAATGGCCTCTTTTTTGTGCTTCATTTGATGGTTTAACGAAAAATTGAAGAATATGAAAAGTCCGTTAAGAATGGCAGTCGCTTTAGAAAAGAACAACAAGGTATATCCAAAAGATGTACGGAAGTTCTTGATGGGATTGTACGCCACGCTGCATTTGACAGATAACGCAACGGCTAAAGATATGGAAAAGGTGGTTTATTATGCTTTTCGGAATGGCTATCTGCTAGGTGTTAAGTCTGAAGGTGGTGATGACCAAAAAGCGTATGACAGACTACCGGATTTGGGAGTAGAAGAAGATATTGGTGATGATTTAAGAAGATAGTTGAGAAAATTGGTAATTAGTTAGTGAAGTTTTTAGGCTTTGGTGTGTGAACATCGAAGCCTTTTTTATATATAATAAGGTATATAAAGAGGGTAATTGTTAATAAAGTGCATATATCAGTTACTGTAAGTTAAATGTATAAAGAAAAACATTAAATGGCTTGCATGTTTCAAAACTTATTTGTATCTTTGCATCGTCAATCAAGATAAGTTGGTTGATTTGCCGAGTGACAAGTTTCACTCAATAAGGTGAGAGCGACACCAAGGGGTAAGACCCGAAACAACTAGCACAATTGATTATGTCTAAGCAGACTGGTTTTTCATTCGCAAGTTCAAAGAAGTCATTAATTGAGACTATTGACGAAATCAAGAAGTCAAAGATGCCTCGCAACGAAAAGATTGTTGCATTGAAGGCTTGCGGTCTTCGTGAGAAAGAAATCTCCGATATGTTGAAGGTCTATGTACCTAGCGGTTCAACTTCAACGAGATTCGTTTATACATTCGGTGTTGAGATTGAATGTGTTCATGCCGAGCGCAATGCCTTGATAGAGGCAGGTCGTCAGAATGGTGTTGATATTCATTCTGAGGGTTATAACCACACCGATAACAAGAGCTATTTCAAGATTGTTAGTGATGCTTCAGTTGGTGGTGATGTTGACCCTAACGAGGTTGTTAGTCCGGTATTGAATGGCAATACAAATGGTATGGCAACTTTGAAGAAGGCTATCAAGTCTTTGGATGCCGTAGGTGCAAGAGTAAATTCTACTTGTGGTCTTCACGTTCATATTGGTGCAGCTAAGTTGACAGGCGAGCAGTATGTTAACGTCTTCAAGAATTATCAGAAGCTTGAAAGATTGATTGATAGTTTCATGGCTCCTTCAAGAAGAGGTAATTGCCGTTGGGCAGCCAGCTTGCTTGACAAGGATTTCTCTAATTGCCACGACAATTACGATATAAGACGTAGTGTTTTTTATGGAGACAGATATTACAAGGTAAATGCTGAGAGCTATACACGTCACAAGACTATCGAGTTTCGCCAGCATCAAGGTTCAACCAATTACAAGAAGATTGAAATATGGGTTAAGTTCTGCGCAAAGCTTGTCGGTTGGTCTCGAAACAATGTCTTCACTAGTGAGGTTATGAATATCGAAGATATACCTTTCTTGAATAAAGAAGAGAAGGCTTTCTTCCAGAGCCGTAAGGATGCATTTGCAGCCAATAATGATTAATTATAATGTAGTCCTAGGGTAGAAGCCCTAGGGCACAAATAAACCAAAGTATTACTAAGAAAAAAAAGAAAGGGTAAAGATATGTGTGTTATTATTGTATGTCCGAAAGGTGTTGCTTTGCCATCCGTAGATGAGCTGAAGGCTGCATATATGAGAAATCCAGATGGTTGTGGGTTCGTGAGCGAGTCTGACCATTACAAGAGTTTGCATTTCTCTACATTTATCCGTAGATTAATGAAGCGAGATATAAATGAAAATGTAATCATACATTTTAGATTTGCTACTCATGGTTCTATTTGTGTCAAGAATTGCCATCCATTCTATAAGGCAGGTTATTGGTTCGCACATAATGGAGTGCTCCCGATTTGCTCCGAGCATGATAAAACGGATAGTCAGATTTGCTTTGAACGTTTCATTTATCCTACTATCAAGAAATATGGTTGGGGTTCTGATGAACATATGAAAGAAATGAATAAATGGACAGCTCATGGTTCTAAGTTTGCAATGTTGCATAATGGTGAGATTGTGAAGTCCGGTAAATTCATAGAGCGTGATGGACGGTTTTATTCTAATTTGAATCATTTGGGTTATATGCGAAATGTTATAAACTTTTAGATGATTAATGTTTAGGTTCTTTTTATTCGACAAGCGTCAGATGTCCGTGAGGATGTTTGGCGTTTTTTTCGTTATATGCGAGTTTAATTTTGTATTACTACTAGTATACGATTTCATAATAAAATAGCCTTAAATCGCTTGTAAATGCCCTTATTGCTCACTTTTAGGCAAAAGTGAGATACTTGCAAACAGATTAGTGTGTTAATTATTCTTTTCGTATTATCTTTGCACTAGTTTTAACAAATATATCGAAAGAATGAAAGATAAAATTTTCCAGTTACTAAAACAAGAGTATAAGTCTCTTGGGTTAGGTGATGAAGTTCTTCAGGCACATGCCGAAATGCTTGATAAGATGGGGCTTGTTACTGATGACAACATCGAGACAGTGGTTGCTAGTCAAAAGAGTTTTTTGGAGTCCTTGCAAAAGGACAATGACCGCAGAGTTACCGATGCCAAGAAAAAGTTCGAGGAGGCACAGAAGGCTAAAGAAGATGCTGAACGCAAGGCTGCTGAAGAAGAAGCCAAGAAGAAAGCTGACGAAGAAGCCAAGAAAGCCGCTGAAGAAGCCGAAAAGAAACGCTTGGAGGAATTGGCAAAGAAAAACGAAATGCCGGACTATCTCAAAAAGTACTTTGAAGAGCAGGCAGCAGAGAAGAAAGCTTCTGATGAAGCGAGAACCAAGGAACGTGAAGAGTTCAAGAAACTCGTTGAGACCTTGACTCAGAAGAACACCGATCAAGCCAAGACTTACAACGAACAGATGGAGGCGCAAAGCAAGACCATTAAGGAATTGCAAGAAACTATCCAAAAGCAAGCTGAGGAGGCTAAGGCTAAGGAAGAGGCTGCTGCAAAGGCAAAGGCAAAGGCAGACCACGATGCGAAGATTTTATCAAAGGCTAAGGAGTTGGGCATTCCCGAAAGTCGTATCAACGAGGGTTTCACATTGAGCGATGATGCTACAGATGAAGCTATCGAAACATACCTCTCCAAGGTAGCGAACAACTACAAGGCGTTGCAACAACCACAATTCGGGGGCAGCTATCGTGCTAGCGAGGGCGAGCCAACAAAGGAGGACGTTGACAATGTAGCCGCATCATTAGTTCAGTCACTTTAAAAATTGAAAAACATGAATCAGGAATTGAAGACTACGAAAAAGCAAATTGTCTTTGGTGAGGATTCCGTCATTATCCAGAAATGGGAAGGCGACATCAAGGGCGGTCGTGCTTTGGATTGGACAGGCGTAAAAGATGAAGTTCTTTACGCAGGTCGTGTTATCGTGACAGATGGTAAGGGAACTTACAAGCCATTGCCTATTGAAACAGACAATTATAAGGCTTTGGGTACTGCCAGTGACCCATTGGAGCATTACAAGTATGCGGGTGTTCTCTATCGTTCCATTCTGAACGGTGAG
>CAZPFV010000056.1:0-4922 GCA_964585985.1 uncultured Candidatus Saccharibacteria bacterium | reverse complement strand
GATCATACAGTAGAGATTGGAACTAAAGTATTAGAGACAGTATCCCCTACTTTATCGGAAATCTTTTGGTTATCCAATTCTATTAACTTAGGATATATACAAGATGATCAGATGTCTATAGTAGATATTGACGGAGAGAACAAGGCTGTTGTACTAGAAAATACAAAGGTTTTTATATCTTATATTTTTAATTCATCAAGTAACAAAATCTTTACATTAAGTGTCGAGCCAGGAGCAATAGAAGGAGTAAATAACCTGTTAATAATGTCGTATACAATACATTAACTTTTACTCTTTTCCTTATCCTTTATTTGTACTTTCTCTGTAGCATAGAAATTCTTTTTAAAGCCTTTACCTAACATCATTTCAGTATGTGCTTGTAGGTATGGAATAAAGCCGAAAGTAAGCATTTGTACCGCTATCAGTGCTATTTCACCAAAATCAAGTATATGCCTCCACCAAGGCCATCCCTTAGGTATTGGAATAAGCTTTCTTCTGTAATATATTAAGAAAACATTACAGATAACTAGTAGCCCTAAAAGGAAACTCATAGCCTCTGGGAGATTGTAAGCGGCAGAACTGAACGCATAATTCTTACTAAATACACCAAGTAGATCTAAACCAACGGTCATTAAATATACTACTGTAAAAAATAGGATGTAATTTTTAACCATTGAAAGAACCATTTTTAATTTCCAGTTTGCTGGAATATCTTTAGAGTATATTAAATTTGCCAATGTTGTAGGAAAAATTATAATCCCCCACCCCCACCTATGTTGCTGTTTGTAAAATGATTTGTATGACTTAATCATTGTTTCGTTCTCAACAGCATCACTATCGCTAGGTAAATACACCTCTTCGCCTCTAAATTGTCCTTTATACCTAACTACAGCATTCCAAAAGAAAGTCGTATCATCTATACCTAATTCGGGATCCCAATAATATACTTCTTTTAGAGTTTTGAGATTAACTACATATGATGAAAACGATGCCTTAGAACTAAAAAGACTATTTGTGAAAGGTACTGTCTCATACTTCTCGGTAGTCCAATTATGTAGTGTAACCAATGTTAACATTGTAGACTGAACCCTTATCAATACTGGTACTCTCCAAATATTATTATTCAGTGTATACACAGCACTTGTATAATATTTTTGATCTGGTAAATCGACAGTGAGATATTTGTAAGTAACAGCCGATAGATATTTAGGGTGTGGTCTTAAATCGCAATCACAAGTAATTAACATATAGTTATGAATATTTTTGCCCTCTTTCTCAAGCTTCTCTACATATTTTCTTGTTGCCCAATTAATGTTTGCTCCTTTTACACCTGCAGTTTCACCCTCAATACCACTAGGATGAACATAGTACTGCATACTTGCAAACTTTTTACCATATTTCTTTTTTAGGGTATTAAAACTAAGAATTTGAATATCTTTTGCAGTTTTTTCTTCCATCGCAACTACCACATGTATTCTGTTAGCACCAACATCACTCTTGCTCCAAGCTTCAAAAGATGGCTCTAATACATCAAGCCCCTCTTTATACACAGGACATAAGTATATGTATTCCAACTCATTAAATCTCCCCTCATCAGCATTTTTACATTCAGTAATAAAATCTCTTTTCAAATCCCTGTTCATTCGTTTAACGCCGATTGCTACACCTACTACAAACTTAATCCCCCTATACACCCAATAAATAATGAGGTAAGAGATGTAAAATACAAAAACCTTCTCCCACCCTAGCAATGCAAAAATTAATGGAGAAAGTACAAAAAACCAAACCATACTACCTGGAATAAATTCCAAGATCCTTCTTAACCACCTAGGAGTATTAAGAGGATACCCATCTTTCCTATCAGGGGGTTTTAGTTGGTCAACTGTAAGTCTTTCGCCCATAATTAAGTGTATAAAATAAATGATATGTATGCACCCGGCCGGAATCGAACCAGCAACCTACGCGTTAGGAGTGCGTTGCTCTATCCAATTGAGCTACGGGTGCAGCGTGTAATTATACCACTTCTACTCATTTAACATTAGCCTAGAGATATTAAGCACTATACTACACTACTATGGTATAATAAACGTTGCTATGAAAGCCAATTATATCAAAATACAAGGTGCTAGAGAAAACAATTTGAAAAATATTTCTCTAGACATACCAAAGAACAAATTAGTAGTCTTTACGGGAGTATCTGGGAGTGGAAAATCCTCTTTAGCTTTTGATACTCTTTACGCAGAAGGCCAAAGAAGATATGTTGAATCTCTTTCCTCTTACGCAAGACAATTCTTAGGACTCATGCACAAACCAGATGTAGATAATATCACAGGACTTTCACCAGCAATTTCAATAGACCAAAAAACAACCAGCTCTAATCCTAGATCCACCGTAGGGACAATAACTGAAATATACGGATATCTCAGGCTTCTTTTCGGACATATCGGACAACCACATTGCCCTGTGTGCGGATCCGAAATTACTCAACAAAGTGTAGAGCAAATGTATACACAGATCGTTAAAATATTAAAAAAGGAAGAAACCAATTTTCAAATACTCTCTCCATTAGTGAAAAACAGGAAAGGTGAATACTCTGCTCTTCTTTCAAAGCTACATACGAAAGGCTTCAGCAGAGTTATCATTGACGGAAATACGTATCACTTAGACGATATCGAAGATATTAAGATTGATTTTGATATTAAGCATAATATAGATCTCATTATTGATAGATTGACTCTGGAAATGTATAAGGAGGACGAGGAAGGGTTTAGAAAAAGGGCTAAAGATTCAATAGAATTAGCAGTATCACTCTCAGATGGAGAGGTAAAAATACTCACAAAAGAGAATGAATTCTTCTTCTCAGAGAGGAACACCTGTTTTAAGTGTCAAATATCCTATCCTAAGATTACACCAGCATCATTCTCTTTCAACGCTCCAGAGGGTGCGTGTCCTAGATGCTCAGGGTTAGGAATAATTAATGAGATAGATATATCAAAAACATACAACCCTAACCTCACAATTAAAGAGGGAGGCATATTCCCTTGGGGAAACAAAACTACTAAAGATTCTTGGACAACAAGAATATTAGAGCAGGTTGCTAAAGAACACGGTTTTGAATTGAATACACCGATAGCTAAATATCCAAAAGAGATTTTTGACCTCATATTCACAGGACAAGGAAGAAAGGAGCATTATCAAATCCAATATACCAACCGCTTCGGACAAGAAAGGCTTTATGATACTCAGTATGAGGGCGTAATTCCTGAATTAAACCGATTATACAAAGAAACAAACTCAGATTTTAGAAAAATGGAAATGGAAAAATATATGACAGAAAGAGTATGTGACCAATGTGAGGGAATGAGATTAAAACCCTCCTCCCTTGCAGTTAGGATAGGGACCTCCAACATTATTGATATGACTAATTTACCAATTGACGAACTTAAAATGACTCTTGAAAATTTAAAATTGGACAGCAACAGAAAAGGGATTGCTACACCTATTATAAAGGATATTAACAGCAGGTTAAATTTCTTAGTTAATGTAGGGCTAAAGTACATCTCTCTCTCAAGAAGAGCAAACACTCTATCTGGAGGAGAATCACAAAGAATCAGGTTAGCCTCACAGATTGGGACAGGTTTAACAGGGGTACTGTATGTACTTGATGAGCCCTCTATTGGCCTACATCCTAGAGATATAGATAAGCTGTTGTCATCTATAGAGCACCTCAGAGATACTGGTAATAGTGTCATCATCGTTGAACATGATGAAGATACAATGAAAAGAGCTGATTGGATAGTTGATATTGGACCTAGAGCTGGAGAACGAGGAGGAAAGGTTGTCGCTCAAGGTAAATATAATGATATTGAAAATACAGATTCATTAACAGGGAAGTTCCTTTCTAACAAATTGGCTGTAGGAAGTAACCTGCCTGAGCAATCTGTTTTTGATTTCTCAAAGAGTAAGAAAGTAACATTAACCAATGTTAGAACAAACAACCTTAAAAACGTTCAATTAGATATACCCTTAAATACTTTTACCTGTATTACAGGAGTATCTGGAAGTGGAAAATCATCTCTAATTAATGACACACTCTACCCAGCCCTTATGAATAGGAAAATGAATGGAAAACAGATTGAGGGTATGTATGATGATATTGAGGGATTAGAAAACGTAGACAAGGTAATTGGAATTGATCAAAAACCCATTGGTAGAACACCAAGGTCAAATCCTGCAACATATACAGGAATATTTACATATATTCGTGACCTGTTTGCACAAACCGCTGAAGCAAGAACAAGAGGGTACAAGGCGGGGAGATTTAGTTTTAATGTAAAAGGTGGGAGATGTGAGAAGTGCAAAGGTGATGGAGAAATAAAGATTGAGATGCAGTTCCTTCCTGATATGTATATAACTTGCGATTTATGTAATGGGAAAAGATATAACGAGGAGGTATTAAGTATTGATTATAAAGGTAAAAACATATCAGAAGTATTGGATATGACAGTAGAACAAGCACTCCTCATGTTTAAAGACATTTCATATATAAAAAATAAGTTAGAAATATTACAGGATGTCGGATTAGGATATATAAAATTAGGGCAATCAGCATTAACACTTTCTGGTGGAGAATCACAAAGAATTAAATTAGCAAAAGAGCTTTCAAAACAAACTAGAGGACATACAATATATATTTTAGACGAACCCACTACAGGACTTCACTTCTACGATATTGACAAACTGTTAACTTTATTAAAAAAATTAGTAAACAAAGGCAACACCATCATAGTGATTGAACATAATTTAGATGTAATAAAATATGCAGACTGGATTATAGACCTAGGTCCTGAAGGAGGAAATGAGGGGGGAAAAATTATCGCCCAAGGGTCAGTAGCCGATTTAATAAAAAATAAGAGAAGCTA
>CAZPFV010000055.1:0-4922 GCA_964585985.1 uncultured Candidatus Saccharibacteria bacterium | reverse complement strand
AATTCCTTAGATATTCGCATTGAGATGTTAGTCGTCAAATCACCATGCTTACTATCTTTTGGAATTTCAAGATTAATATCATCTACTACAATTTCCATTTCTGCAAGAATTCCCTTGAGTTTTAAAGATATTCGCTCTTTTATATCCATATTTTTAGTAGTATACATTAAAACGCACTCGGAAGGAGTCGAACCCTCAACCCTCGGTTCCGAAGACCGATGCTCTATCCAATTGAGCTACGAGTGCACATGTACTTGGACAGAATCGAACTGTCAACCTTTGGTTCCGCAAACCAATGCTCTATCCAATTGAGCTACAAGTACATTCTACACCTAATTTTATCACAATTCACCTACTTTATCTGTATATTGCCCTCCTTAGAAGTTAATAAATATTGAACATTATACTTAGAAAAAGTTTCCAATGTTTCACTGTGAGGGTGCCCAAAAGAATTCTCCAAACCAACAGAACATACGGCCATTGCTGGAGAGACTCGTTTTATGAATGTTTCACTACTTGAAGAGTTCGAACAGTGATGACCAGCTTTTAAAACATCATATTCATCAAGCAGAGAGTCCTCGGTAAGGAGAGCCTGCTCAACGGGAGTCTCCGCGTCCCCCATTAGAAGAAATTTTTTATCCAAATACTCAAAACTTAACACTAAGGAATCATTATTCAAGTCACTATTATACTTGCTAACACAGCCCTGATTCTCCCTGTTTAATATGGGCCAAAGTATATTAATATCAAAAGAGCCCAACCTTATAGTGTCCCCTCCCCCTACCTCTCTCATATTCGGATATTTTTGTATCAAATACCTATAGTTATCATTCGCATGGCAAACTGGATAGTAAAGAATCTCTCCTACTTCATATCTTTTTAAAATACTGAGTAACCCCACTAGATGATCATCGTGTGGATGTGAAAGTATTACATACTCTATCTTTCTATCATACAGCGGTATATATTTTTGTAATTCATACAAAACAGAATCATCTGGGCCACCATCAATTAGTACCTGTGTACTCCCTTCCTGTATTAAAATAGCGTCACCTTGCCCTACATCCAAAAAGATTACGGAATCCTCATACTTAACAGTCAATAGGTATATAATGCCTAATATTATCCATACCATATTTTCAATTATCTTGCCGTTCATAATTTCTTAGCTTTTAGATAGTAGTAATTATCATAGGATAGCGGAAATTTTAGTAAACAGAAAATAATTAAAAATAGATACACTCCAAAAACAACAATATATTCATTAATATCAATACTTAACATTGGAATAGTTGAAGAGAGTATTACAAGCTTCTTAAATATATTTAATTGAATATACGGTATCAAAAAGAGAAACTTAATTGGGATAATTAGACCGATAATCGTGGATAGTAATCCCCAAAATATTGTAGATGCAAGTACAGGAGCAACAATAATATTCATTAGTAAGGAGATAAGGGAAACCTTTCCAAAGAAGCTTACAGATATTGGAATGGTAAATAACATACTTGTAAGTGTAGGAAGAATACTGTCTTTAAAAAATTTTGACCTTACATTCTCAAAACATTTTGGTAAGAACATTAATCCAAAAACAGAAACAAAAGAAAAAAGGAATCCTATGTCATAAATAACGAATGGATTGACTAGTATTAATAGAGTGACACACAAAATCAAAGTAGCACCTTTGTTACCCTCCTTACCGAAAAACAGTGCTATTAAAGAGATTGTACTCATAGTGGAAGCTCTTACAAGCGATGATGAAAGTCCAGAGAAAACAGAGAAAGCCCATATCAGGATAATTTTGATCAAAAGTACTGCCTTACTATTATTTTTCTTAAATAATGCATCAACAAGCTGTGCAACTAAGGCAACATTATACCCAGAAGCGGCAATAATATGGGATACACCACTACTACTTAAGGCAGAGTTAAAATCACTCAGAAATATTCTTTTACTTCCAAACATAATCCCTATTAAAAGAGATGCCTCAGGCTCTGGCAGTGCCTTCTCAACAATCCTTTCTAATATATATCTAAGCTCCAAGAAAACATTTCCACCATTCCAACATGTATATTCCTCTACTTCAATTATAGAATATACCCCTTTTCTGAAAAGATACCTTTTATAATCAAAATCTTCAAAACTTTTTGGTTGCACGACCTTACCCTTAATTTTACAGCTTTGACCTGCATGTAAATCAGGCATCCGAGAAAAACGGATAAGGGACTTACCTACTCCTTCTGTTTTTGAATCGAAAAGAAACACTCGGCTTTTCTCTGCGGAGGTAACAACACCAGTTACCCACACTTTTTGGCCAGTGAAACTTTGGACTTTTTGGATATTTTTTGAAATATTATTAAATTTCATTGCCGTTAGGATACATACAAAAAGAGTTGCAACCAAGAGTGTTTTCAAAATAGTTCTAATAAAGTGTACACGGCAAAATACCCGGTATGAAACAATTACAATTACTATATACGCAAGGATTGATAGAAGAATTCTCTTAAGAAAGGAAACAGAAAATTCCTGTTGGTCAAAAAGAGTAATTTCTAATACTCTAACCCCAACTATTTGAAGAAAAATAAATGTAAAACAGTATATTAACACCGTATACTCCTTGAAAAACAGCAAGAGAGACGATACTCGTTGCTTAAATAGCTCTACAAACATATCTTTTCCTTAAACTTGTTAAAAGTCGCCTCACCAATACCACTGACATTTAATAAACCTTCTAACGCAGAGTACGGCCTACCCTCAATTATTTTAAGTGCAGTAGAGGGCCCTACCCCATCTAAACTCTCTAGTTTCTCCTGCGTTGCATTATTTATGCTTATACAGCCTTGATCTGTGCCTGGGGTATTAGGATCCTCATCATTGGGCTTCGTATCGGGAATCGTTATATCTACTATCGCTTTTGGTAAACTAAAGGTTAGTAAATTACAATCGTAATCTTGTTCAAATGGTATATATATCTTCGAATTATCTAACATTACAGTAGCAAGATTAATTTTCATAGAAATATATTTATATCCCGCAGATGGAAGAAAACCATTCGCTCTCTTAACAGCATCAATTACTGAGGAGCCCTTTTCAAAACAGTAAACACCTGGAGATGTTACAGCACCACTAATGTCTATCAATACAGGACAAAGGTCTACTTCCGTCTCTTCTTTAGTAACACTCTGTTCACATACTAGATTCTCTTCCTCTACATCAATTTCTTCAATAACTGTTTCTTTATCAATCTTTTGGAACAATGAATATATATCAATGTCCTGCCAGTGAACAAGCAGTACATTTGAAACGAATCCTAGTAGGAAGAAAAAAAGAAGGGTGAGGATATTTTTTACTTTACTCTCTTTGTTCACCCTAATATTTTAAGAAAGAAAGATTAATTCTTTCTTAAATAGTGAAGCTCATAGTTTAATCCTCTCGAATTAATATACTTTTAATTATAACCTCATTAATTGGCTTATAGTTTTTGTCAACTTCTACCCTCTGTATTGAATCAACGACAGCAAAACCCTCAACAACTTTTCCTACCACAGTATACTCTCCATTGAAACTTCTCTTCTCTGAATTAGGTAAAACGATAAAGAACTGAGAAGCATTAGCCATGCCTACATCATAATCCTTAAAGCTAATTAGGTTCTCTCTCCTTACCACATAGCCAGGATTACCCTCCCCATTACCTTTAGCATCACCCGCTTGAAGTTTAAAATCTTTTATTACTTGATGAAATTTAAGACCTTCATAATATCGCTCCCCTATCAAAAACAGTAAGCTATTAACACTCTCTGGAGCCTCTTTTTCGTACAAATCTATGATGACATCCCCATACACCGTACTGATAACGATGGAGTAGTCATACTGATCATCTAATACCATCTCAGCTTTGTCATATGTTAATTTCTGACTTATTAGTGCATTATTATTTGAAAGCAGTAAACCTGAAGAGAATAGATAAAGACCAATAAGGAAAACAAAAACAAGGAGAAGAAGCAAAAGGAGAAATTTTTTATTATCCTCTATTAAATCTTTAACACCCATATTAGATAATTAATAATTTAATTACTCCACCAAAAAGATTGTTGACCCTCCTCATTAAACCACTTACCATGCCTCATAATTTGCTCCATTTTAGGACCATCTGTTACATAATCTATTCTAACATTAGAAACAGAAGGAGAGAAATTTAACTTACTACTAAGAAACAGAAGTCTGTATCGTATCGACAGAAGATAAAGTGATAGATTCTCCCCTGATTCAAAGCCTGTATGAAATTTAACATTCTTGATAACAACGCCTTCTTTTGTATTAAGATATACCTCTTGGTTTACAGCAGAAGAATTTAAGAAATCTTTAATTAGAATATTTACACTCTCCCATTTTCTTACCTGAGCTGAGGAATCAAATCCGCCAGGAGGAACCTTACTCTCCTTCTCCCATGCATTTAGAGTGACCAAACCTATATCTTTTTCAATTTCTGAAACCGTACCCTCCGCCTGATACTGCCCTTGAGAAATAACTATGGTATCCCCTATATCAAGATTTACGATATAGTTATCAGCTCCGTATGCAGTTTCATTGATAGAGAATGTTAATGTATCCAAAGATTGAATCTGGGTATTACTCTGTAACTCTGCTTTAAAAGTAACAGGTAAATCATACTTTCTACTCGCTACTGTATGATAGTTTAATATTTTCGATTCTTCTTTTTCAGATTCATAGACTCTAGGAGTAGAAATATTCCCATTAAAAGGAGTGGAAATCGCAGAGCACCCTTTACCAACTTCAATATTTCCTACTACAGAAGGAAAGATCCCTATTACACTCCCCTTATTCCCGTTTAAATATATATCTACAGAATCTTCCCTCACAGCTATAGATAGATAATTTGTCTTGTTAGGTAAATACATATC
>CAZPFV010000054.1:0-4970 GCA_964585985.1 uncultured Candidatus Saccharibacteria bacterium | reverse complement strand
TCCACCATTAAGTGACAGTTTTTTTGGTGCCTCTATATAGAGGGAGGAACAAAAAATTGTAAAGCTTACTACTTCTGCGATTCGATACGACGTTGACCTTTGAGGACACGATAGAGACCGTATGTCATAATACAAAAGCCAATGATGGAGATTGCGATTACCGGCCAAGACTCAATGCTCGCTCCCCACACAATACCACTTCCTGCTAAAAGCAGGCCTCCTCCAGTGGGAGGAAGATTGGGACCGTAGTTCATAAAAGACCTCCTTTCTTACCAAGATTGTTTTCTGTTCGTGAATGAATTCCAATATGCATGATACTGATTTACAGATTGGATAAATCCATAGACCATTTCTGGGAAAAGAAGTATCCTGAAGAGAAAATCAGATGGTTTTCTGTCCTCCAAGTACTTTAATCTATACAGATTTGCAAATATTCCAAGAAACATAACGATAAGGACAACCCCATGCATGACAATCTTTCCTTGAATTAGCATTGCTGCAAACCCGAATAGGAAGACCCACTGAAATGCCAGTAGAATATTCATCCACAGATGCTCCCATATGTACTTACTTGTGACCTCATTCCATCCATGTGCTCGTAGTGTGTCCACACCACCTCTGTTCCATCTGAGGCGCTGTATCCACCACTCCGAGAGTGTCAGGGGTACTTCAGTCCAAGCACGCATCTCTAATTCAATGGTTACTTTGTATCCAGCTTCCTTGTACCTAAGAGTGAGATCGTAATCCTCAACCAGATTACCATCATCATAGCCACCTACACTCTGAAGTACACTCCATCGATGCAAGGCACACATGCCGTGTACAACCTTAATATTATCCAAAGTTTCAACTCGTTGTGAGTCAAACATGGAGTACTCAAGACGTTGGAGTTCGTACATTATCCACTCCGAAAATGTCCTTCCATGAAACGGTAATACACCCGCTTTTGAACAAACAGCAGCTAATTTATAGTCAGATTGAAGAGTCTTCAAACCGTTCTCTACTGCATATTTATCAATTCTAGTGTCCGCATCCATGATTAGTACCGCTTCAAGAGGAAAACTACCAATCATTTGTATAGCTTGATTAATAGCACCTGCTTTTTTGCGGGTATTTCCGGAAGTCTCAAATAATTTGACATTTCTGTACTCCTGCTCATATCTCTTAACTATAGAGACAGTATCATCGGTACAGTTATCCGCTACAATAAGGATATCAATTTCCTTAGACTGATCCAGAAGATCTCTGATTGTCTGTGAGATAATCTTCTCCTCATTGTGAGCGGGGACAATAGCGAGGATTTTAGGACCCTCATTCATCGTAGCTCCTTTCTAAAACAACCAGCATTCTTTGCCAGTCCGTTCCGTAGGGGGTACATGTAATAAGAATCATATATGATCTCTCATACTCAACCCCTGCGATGTGATATGAAGCAACTGTTTTCCAAAGATCTTCGGGTGAGATAACTACTGTCTCCTTCACCTTAAAATCAATTGTTGTTGCTTCTGCTTCAACCGACATGACATCTCCCTCTACTAACCTATCCAACTTAGCAAAGACCTTTGGAGTAATACCCCATTGACGATGACCCAAAGCTATACTAGCTCCGAACTCACCTACATCAGCCAAGTATGGACTTGCGTCTGAACACACCCAAATTGGTGCTTCATGAAGAATAGAGAAATCATAAAGTGACTCTGACTCATCCGAACTACACACAATCTCCAAATTAGTTTCAATTTCTAAAGCAGGAATCTCTAAAGAAACACTACTTCCGAAGTCTTTCTGCTCAATGCTATCAAACAGATTACTGTAATCAGGTGAGATTTGAGGTATATACCCTTCTGCATATCCGTATGTATCGAACATGTATTGGGGAAGAACAACCTCCAAAGAGCTGTTCTCAATTACCTCTATGAGCATATTAAACTGCTCTTTTGTGTGTTGCCAGGAATTAACCGGTTCCTCTACAATTCCGTGTAGAGTAAAAACAAGCCAACCTCCAGATTGCTCTGTTTGTTTGACTAATTCAAAAATATCTTCCCTTTCCATATCTGTTGTGAGAGCATAAGCTGTGATATGTCTCCAAGCTGGAATAGGGTTGATATCCTCCGTAGATGAACGCCAATGGAAATAGTTTCGGTCGATAAAAGCCTGACCAATATCTAAACCATTTTGTCCATACGGGAAAGTAAATGATGAAATGCTGTATCCCATTGCATACAAGTCATTTCTTGAACCGAGAATTTCACTTGCAAGAAGAAACTTGTCCTCCACCTCGTTTAACCTCATATGAGTACGAGAGTGAGAAGATATTTCCCATCCATGTACATACAGATCAGTTACCTGATTCCAAGACATAACGGGATCTCCTTCAGGAGTGAATTTCTCTTGAGCGATATCTCTATCAGAAATTACTGCTAGAGTACCTTTCCAGCCACGAATTTCAAGTTCAGGATACGCTATTTCATATGTTGAGAGTAAACCATCATCAAACCATAGAGTAACATAACCCTTACTATCATCATCTGCTGGGATGTCGGTTATAACTGTTTCAGGTGTTTTCCTTACTACTTCAGTAGAAGATACAGTTGAGTGTATTTCTACCTCTGCCAAAGGCATACATCCTACTAAGCAAATAACTATAAAAAGAAATAAAAATAGCCTTCTATTCACTCTTTTCTCCTTTCTCAGAAGAGTAACTTTACAATTGTTAAAGAACTATGCTTAACCTTACTTTACTAATAGTAAGAGAAGCTAAGGAATTATACTGGAAACATGGAAATATTACTATAGGACCACTGGTTAATCATTATATATATACTTACCATACAAGGAACAGTGGAAGAGAGGATATCCTCTGCATTCAGAAACCATGCTGGATTTACCAAATATATGCTAGGTCTCTCAAAACAAGAGACATTTGTTACTACAGAATCTCTTGCTAATGAATTAACTTTAGCAAATTACTTTCTTTCCAAACAACAAAAAGATAGATATAATCAAATATTATGAATAAACAAATAGAAACACACACAAGAATAAGTGTAGGAACCATTATATTTAAAAATAACAATATCCTCTTTGGATTAGCTAAAGACAAAGAAGGAAATCCACAATATATACTCCCAGTAGGACACCTAGAATATATGGAATCATTCCAAGAATGTGCCAAAAGAGAAGTAAGAGAAGAAAGTGGAATTGAAATAAAAAATATACAATTCCAATTCATATCAAATACAGATGGCTACAAACCTAAACATTATATACACATAGGTCTAACAGCAGAATGGGAAAGTGGGGAACCAGAAGTCTTAGAAGAGGGAGGAATATTAAAATGGGAATGGATCCCATATGAAAATATGCCAGAGAATCTCTCTAAAGGAGCAGCTGTAACAGTAAAAGCATTACGTGAGAAAAAGTTAATGTATGATTTTGTTAAATAAAGATATCCCTTATCTACGAGATCTCTCTGCTATAAATTTTAGTAATTCTCTACCCCCAGGGAAATTAGAAGTACATTCAATCACTCTATCTTTACCTCTTAAAAACTTGTTCTTTTTACTCCCTAAAAACAGTTTTGAAAATCTACTAAATGAATCTCCATCTAATGACAAACCCTCACCATAGGCAATAAGAGCCTTCTCTGCACTAATAGGAATACACGATCTCTTACAATATTTCTCAAATGCCCTATACGATCTCTCTAAATGAAAATCACTCGTTATTAACAGAGTAGTTAAAGGATCTAACATCTCTAAAATCTTTGATGTCTCCTCTGCATTACTAATTGTGTCTATAGAGTCTTCCTCGAGAATAATTCTTTCCTCATCAACACCGTAATGCTCAACTAGTAACTTTTTCATACCCTCGCCCTCAGTTATATAGCGACCATTGATATTAATTCTAGCTCCTCCAGAAAGTATTAAAACAGGTGATTCCCCATTATCTAAAGCCTCGTGATACACCCGAGTGCCAGCATGCATTCGTAGTCTAGCAGGATACGGTATCTTTGCATCATCTTTATAACCCTCTTCAATCCCTCCCTGTAATACAACAATTGCTTTATCAAACCTGCCTCTAAGCTGCTCTATATTACTGTTTTCTACATTTAATGATGATAAATAATGACTCTCATCTTCCATACTTAATTATACCACATTTAACCCTATAGCGTACCTGATATCTCCTTTTATCCCTGTAAAAGACTACTTAGTAACAGTATATACTCTCTCTGCCTCAACACTTTCCAAATCTTGCGTAGCATCATGTAGAGTAATATTTAAAACAACCCTTAATTTACCAACCCTCTCTATAAAAGTAGAAGTAAATCCACACACCTCCTTTGATTCACCAGACATAGCACTAGTATTCTCCATCTCCTGAATTAATACCTCCTCATTGTTTTCATTTAAATAGAACTTCCAATTACACCTAATCCTCGTATACTCATACTTCTGATTACCCTCTAAAAGAGCATTGTACATACGTGCCTGGCCTGGAAAAATGGTCTCTCCTTCTGGACCAATAATTGTTAATTTCAATAGATGCTCTTTCTGCTCAACTTCCTCATTATCATCATCTTCATCCTCATCCTCAATTACTTGTTGATTATTCTTCTCTATCTTTTCATTTTCAGAGAGAGCCCTTCTACTTAAACCATATCCTACACCACACAGTAAAAGGAGAAGAAGAATTAATAATATATAGTAATGTTTTTTCATTTTATAAATTATTAAATTATTTATATACTTCTAACATTACAGAAGTATTAGAATATCTATACTTAATCATACCATAGAGAGAGAAATATTAGGAGAGATAAGTGGGGGAGGGTAAATAGGCAAAAAAGCCCTCTGTATCCAGCTTTTTACCTTCCTTGATTCTATAATATAAAAGATCTATACTGAATTAGTTAACAATCTAAGTTGTTAAGAAATAATGATGAGATTAAAAAAGGATTTCATTAA
>CAZPFV010000053.1:0-4984 GCA_964585985.1 uncultured Candidatus Saccharibacteria bacterium | reverse complement strand
GATTCACTCGTTCCTAAAATGGTGTTCAATTGCTGATTCAAGTACGCTCAATCAGCAGGAGTAACAGTAAAAATAGGGGCTTGCGTATCCTTCAATAGCAAACCTGTAATTGTTGTTGAATTTCATAAGGCATCTGTTTGGCTTATTTTTAACGGGATATTTCAGTCAGGATATGTTATAAAAGAAGAAAAATCTACATTAAAATTCCAATTTCAACCGGAACAAGAGGTTACAAATGGTTGATTATTTATAGTTACATAAACATCACCGTCACCCGCAGTACAACTTCCAGTTAATGGATATGATCACTGGTTAAGAGAAGAAATAACATCTGTCGAGGTAAATGCCACAACAGGAGGAATGGTATCTATCACAAATCCTGTTTCTGTTTGTGTTGATAAATTACCAGCACTATCTACCGCAGAAATCGTTAGTGAAGCTGATCACGAGAGCGTCCAACTACAATCAACCCTTTTTCCATTGGTTTGTACACAATTCCAAGTACTAATTTGACCAGAAGGATTAGTTGCTCAAGTAATCTGATCTGCATCAATTACCACATCATCTTGGATCTCAACTACTCAGGTAATAGCTTGATTACTAGATTTTTTGCTTGGAATAATGGTGATAGTTGGTGCACTTGTTTCTACAAAATATTTCTGAGAATTCTGCCCAACTAAATCGGTTGTTGAATCTTTAGCTTCTACGGTCACTACTCATGTCTGGAAAATGTTTATATTACATGTAACGCTTGTTATATAAGTATCTCCTGTCCCTCAAAATGGACTCACACAACTTCAACTTACTAATGTTGCTCATGCAGTTCCTCCAACTAGGATATTCTCTATTTCCCCACCTGTAGCAGAAGCATAAATTTTCACGATATCCGTTATTGTTCAACTACTTATCATTGTTGGTGTTTCAAAAACAACTATCGGTCAGAAAACAATTGGACGAGTTGTTATATTACCACATTTACCATAAGCACGAATAGTAATCTCATGTGGTTTTTCATCAGGATCAAGATTTAAAATAACACCTCATGAAATATATGCACTTCATGTAGTATAAGTTCATGTACTTGGAGAAGAAACTGTCCCAGTCACATTATTATTTTCAACATAAATAAGCTCATATTTTTCTAATGCTGATGGATCTAAAACATCAAAATGTACCACTGGTTTATGAATTCCATAAGTTTGCGTATCTACTTTAAATACTGTCAATTGTGGTCATTGCGAATCAATCCTATAACCATCTTCAAACGCAGTAGCAACATTTCATGACATATCTTTTGCAGTAACAACAAGCCTTCCAGAACTCTTAATATCAACAGCACAGGTAATAACCCCATGTTGCCCAGTAACAGGAGTAGGATTAATAAACGGATTTGCTGGAGTTGGAAGTATTGGGACACAAGAAAGATTACTTGTAGCAGTTGTGCTTCAAGCTAATGAAATAGATTCTATAGAAAAACGGTCTGAAACCTTTATTATCGTACCCGTAATAGGTCAATTATTTATTTTTTTTGATGGTATGATTTCAATTACAGGTGGGAAATCATCAACATCAATAACTGTAATAATAAATACGGCTTCGGTAGTTAAACTTCTGCTATTTTTTGCTTGTACACGAATAATATAATTGTTACCACCATTACCTCAATTACCCAACGGAGTTTCAAAATCAGAAGCAATAGCAAATGCAAGAACTCCATCTAAACTTAATGTAAATTTATTATTATCCTCACTTCCTTCTCCTGCAACAAGAGAATAGGTTAATGGTAAGTTGGTATCTGTACCAGTAAATTGGCCAACATAAGTCGTTCACTCATCAACTCAAGTATTGGAAAGAGTAATATTAGTAGGAGGACATGCTAATCCACCATCATCAATAGTCCAATTGTAGTTGGTTGTTAAATTATCTCTAGCTATTTGAGCATCACAATAATAAATATTAATTGCCCCAAAAGGGACATTTGACTGAACTAATTGCTGACTCCAGCCACTTAATAATTTATCATAATTATTTATGTTCAAATTAGAATTATTAAGAAAATTACTAAAATCTATAACCTTACTTACATCCCAATCTGAAATATCTTGATTAAATAATGTAGCACCATTAAACATTTGTGACATATTTTCTACACTTGAAGTATCCCAACCAGTAATTGGAGAATTAAAATTTTGTGCATTTCTAAACATTCTATACATATTCTTAACACTCGATGTATCCCAGTCAAGATGATTATGACTACCACCTAGGATATCACCATTATTAAAACTGGTAGCACCATCAAACATATATGACATATTAGTCACACCACTCGTGTTCCAACTTCCTATATCTTGATTAAATGAAGAGGCGTTATAAAACATATATGTCATATTAGTCACGCCACTCATATTCCAATTTCCTATTGGTTGGTTAAAGGCAGATGCAATACAAAAAATATATCTCATATCTTTTACATTTGAAGTATTCCAATTCCCTATCGGTTGATTAAAGGTTGTAGCATTATAAAACATATATGACATATTAGTCACACCACTCGTGTTCCAACCACTAATATTTTGATTAAATTTTTTAGCCGTATGAAACATCTGTGACATACTTTCCACATTTGAAGTATTCCAATTCCCTATTGGTTGATTAAATGACTGAGCATTTCTAAACATTCTGGACATATCTTTTACATTTGAAGTATTCCAATTTCCTATTGGAGCATTAAATTTACCAGCATTTTCAAACATACTGGTCATATTAGTCACATTAATAGTATTCCAAGTATTCATAGAGTCACAACCAGTAAGTTTGTTTGCACCATGAAAAGCACTAGACATATCAGTTACTGCTGACAAATCAGGGGCATCAATAGCAGTTAATTGCACATTTATCATACCATTAAAGGCACTATTGAAACTTGACCACTTAATATTTCACCATTGCTTTATTTCTTGTAATTTTACTTTTTCATCAGTAGTTAATCTGGAAGGATTAAATTGTAATTTACCTGATGATTTCAAGCAAATATCATATGTTCCAGAAGCAGTGTAGTCGTGAGTAATCTTAAGATCCCAGATACCTTGTTCATAATTACCATCACAATTCCATGAAACATCATACATAGTCGTTCCTTCCAAATTAAATCCCAAGGAAACTTTACCATCGTCAGTTTTCCAAGTAGTTACAAAATCACCTGAATGGATGGGATCTTGCCATCCTGCAAATACTGAAATGGGGATAAAGGTTAGTAGTAAAAAGAAAATAATTAAAAAACTTTTTTTCATCATTTTTACAAAATTAAATAAAACGGTGACAAACTATAAAAATTATGAAACATTACCAACAATATCAAAACAAAATTTATCAAAAGGAGTCATAAAATAACAAAAATTCTCCTATATGATGAAACACTACTTTCTTTTATAAATTATAACTTCAATTACAATAGAAAAATTATCATAAATTGTTATGGAGTATGGCAATACTCATATTATATACAAAGTAATTTAAATAACAAAAAAAGTATTTTAGACGATATAGAATCGAATAATATAGTTTATAAAGTTAAAAGTTGAAAGCCTACCATTGAACTTGATGAACTCAGTTTTACTTCTTATTATGAAAAATCGAATCTACATCTTCATCATTTTCTAAATTTTCTATCAGAATAGACAACTGTTGTTCTTCTTCTCAAGACAAAGAAATAGTATTATCCGGTAAATAATGGATAGCAGAATCTATTATGTGATACGATTTATTTTTCAATTGTTGTCATATCAATGTAAAATTTATTTTATCTACAACAAGAATAAGATTTCAATCTTCATAATCTATATCATCAATATCTAAGCCCATAAGTTCCTCCTCTGCTTGTTCTTTTTCTAGTGGAATCAATTTTTCTACTAGATTTCACTTATCATTTATCATTTCAAATTTAGAATCAATCACAAAAACTCATTTTGGAATAAATTGCCAAGAAACAGAACCTGGTTCTCACAAATTTCATCAATACTTGGAAAAAATAGTTCTAATATTTGCACTAGTCCTATTTGTATTATCAGTCAAAGTTTTTATCAAAATAGCAATTCCACCAGGTCCATATCATTCATAAAAAACCTCTTTCAAATCTTCTGCCCTCAATTGTCCAGATCATTTTTTGATAGCTTTATCTACCACATCTCTAGGAAGATTGTAATATTTTGCCTTTTGTAAAGCTAATTCTAAAGCAGGATTCATAGATGGATCTACTCATCATTTAGCAGCCAACTGAATAATTTTTCAAATTTTAGAATAATTTCTAGCTTTTTCCAGATCTCCAGCAGCTTTTTTTGCTGCAATACTATGCCACTTTCCCATTGTTTATTAAAAATATTTTAAAAATTAATCTTATTCTTTTGACTTAAGAACAGTAGATATATCACCCAACTTATAACCTTTTCTTATAAGTTTTTGAATAATATCAAACCCCTCTACCCCCTTTTTTTTATATTTTGAAATCTCTTTTTTGATTCATCAATAAATTCATTTTTGAATATCTTCATCATACTTACTTGTAATCTCTTTTAATAAAGATTTATCAATACCTTTTTGTATAAGCTTTTGCACAATCATAAAAAGAGGTTTTCACTTTTTCATTACCTCACTATTAAGATAACTTTCAGCGAAAAGCTCATCATTTACAAAATTATCAGACTTCAATCTTTCCAAGGTTTTTTGCACCATTTCTGAATCATAACCCTTTTGATAAAGTTTTATCTGAAGTTCTTTTTCTGTTTTTGGATATTTGCTAATAAGATTAATAGCATATTCATAACAAGTTTTTGCCATTGACTATTTTTATTGAGATATAAATATTTATTTTAATAATAAATTTCATAGAATTTCAATAATCTAAACAGTTAATTTTCACAACAAATTTTGTTAAAACAATTAAGTTTTGACACAATTATAATTTTATTAATTCAAAAACTCATCA
>CAZPFV010000052.1:0-5178 GCA_964585985.1 uncultured Candidatus Saccharibacteria bacterium | reverse complement strand
AAGGTTTAGGCAGGAAGATATATCTGAGAAATGCCCTAATTGTGGGAACAGTGAGTTTACTGATAGTAGAAAATACAATATGCTTTTTAAGAGTGAGGTTGGTGTTGTAGAGGGCGAAAAGATGGATGTATATCTTAGGGGTGAGGCTTGTCAAAATATATATCTTGATTTTAATAGTGTTGTTGACTCTACTAGGCAACAAATCCCTTTTGGTATTGCACAGATTGGAAAGGCATTTAGAAATGAGGTAACACCTAACAAATTGACATACAGAACAAGAGAGTTTGAGCAGTGGGATATGCAGTTTTTTGTTCATCCTACTGAGATGGAGAAATGGTTTGAGTATTGGAAAGAGGAAAGAATGAAATTCTATATGGGGTTGTACAGAAAGACAGAGAATTTAAGATTCTATGAACATCCTAAAGATAAATTAGTCTTTTATGCAAAGAAAGCATTTGATATTGAATACAAAACAGAGTGGGGTTGGGCAGAAAATGAGGGTATACATTGGAGAGGAGATTATGATCTTACTCAACACAGTAAATTTTCTGGTAAAGATCTATCATATACTGATCCTAAAACAAATGAAAAATATATTCCTTGGATTGTTGAAACTTCTGGAGGTATAGATAGGACTCTTTTCTTTATGTTACTTGATGCTTACGAGGAGGAAGATTTAGGAGATGGTAATGTTAGGACAGTACTTAAGATTAACAAAGAGATTGCAGCCTACAGAGCGGCAATTTTCCCATTAGTAAGTAACAAAGAGGATATTGTTAAGAAAGGAAGAGATGTGTTTAATTTACTCTCTGAAAATACCAAAGTCGTTTGGGATGATAGAGGAAATATTGGTAAGCGATATAGGTATCAAGATGAGATTGGGACTCCTTACTGTATTACAATTGATTATGAGTCGTTAGAGAATGGTACCGTGACAGTTAGAGATAGGGATAGTATGAGGCAACAAAGAGTAAAGATAGAAGATTTAAATAGTATGATTAATTAACAAACATTTAGTATTTTGTATCTGATAATATTTGCCCTAACCATTACTGTTACAGTATCCCCTACTTTTGATTTTAAAAGTTTTTTTCCTAATGGGGAATCATCGGAGATGTAATTTTTAGATGGATCTGCTTCTAAGGAGGAAACTAATTTCAGTTGCAGTATCTTATCTCCATTTTTTACCTTAATTTCAGAGCCTAAAGTAATTTTATCTGGTTTACATGCATTACCTTCTGGGATTAATTCGTAGTTATCGAGTATTTCACTAATCTCTTTAATCTTTTTATATATATCTGCCTTTTCAGCAGCTATAATGCCCAAATTGGCATTATCTTCCTCTGAGTCGACTCTTCTAGATTCCTCCATTCTATCAGTGGCTTCATCTAAATCCTTATGAAGTTTTTCCAATTCATTTATAAGGTCTCTCTCTTTCTCCTTCGTTATTTTGTGTTTTTCTTTTTTGAGTGGAAACATCTAGAGAACGTGATTAAGTTATATTATATATAACCTTTTAATGCTACCGTAATTTTGAAACTCACACAAGGTGTAACTATTTACTCATTTTTGACATTTTCTCTCTCCAGTTATTGATTTCTTTATGATTACCACTAAGTAAAACATCGGGTACTTTCCAGTCGTTAAATACCTCAGGTTTTGTGTATGTAGGATAATCTAGATACTCATCATTAAATGTTTCGGAAAGGAGGGATTGTTCATTGCCCAGTACTCCTGGAATTAATCGAGTAACTCCATCTACTAATATTAATGCAGCTAATTCACCACCAGAGAGGACATAATCTCCTACTGAAAATTCCCAATCCACCAAGTAATCGTGTACTCTTTGATCAAATCCTTCATAATGCCCACATAGTAATATATATTGAGAATCTTTCTCACAAGATAGCTCTACCAGTTTACTTTGTGTTAATCTTTCCCCTTTGGGAGAGGTCAGTATTACAGTACTGTTTTCTTTCTTTAAATCTTTTAAGCAATTAAATATGGGCTCTACTTTAAGAACCATTCCGGGGCCTCCACCATACGGTGTGTCATCTACAGCTCTATGCTTATCCGTAGCCCAATCTCTGAGGTTATGTATCTTGATATCTACAAGTCCTTTCTCTTGTGCTCGTTTTACAATACTGCTATTTGTATATACAGATATTACCTCTGGAAAAATTGTTACTATATCGAAGTGTATCATATGTGTATTATATCTTACCTAGGAAGAAGAAAGAATAATTGGAATCTCTAATCATAAATATTTCTCTATCCCCTTATTAAACCAGTCGTAACTCAAATCTATGCCGTAGGTATTTTTAATTAGGTTGCTAAAAGCTTCTTCATCTTCAATCTCATTTAAATCTTTAAGTAACTGAATTAATTTCTTCCTTCCTAGCTCCTTATCCAGTATCATTACTGCCCAACCTGATTCATCATATATACCTGAACCTCCTTTGTTATAGAAATCTAAAAAATTCTTAAATTCCTTTACTTTCCTTTTTAAATCCAATTGGCCAGATGAATAGATAGCAATACCTTCAATAAACCATACTGGATTATAATTTTTATAAAATGTTTTAGTATACAGATGACTCATCTCATGTTTTAAAAGTCTCTCATATTCTGCATCTGAATATTTATGATTACTCTCTTTTTCATAGACCTCTGGACTCAATAAATATATATTATGTGAACTACCCATTGTTGTCCCAACAACCCAATCTTCAGTCTTCTTTCCAAAAAGATTGTTAAACTCTTCCCTGCTTGAGATTAAAAATATTTTAGGATTATTCCTACTCCAGTTTACTGTGTAAAACTCATTGAGCTCATTTACTGCATTATTATAGAATTGTTCTATTTTTTTGTTTTTTACACTCTTTATACTAAATACCATAGCAAGGGGGATATATATTAAAATGGCACCGTTATGAGGAATGAGACCTCAATTACATGAGTAATTTTAACATAGTTATGAAACATTTTGAATATAACTACAGATTCTTACTTGATTCTCTTCTTTCTATTCCCTATTACATCAGAAGTTATGGAGCTTTAGTTAATGTAATTATTTAAAATCTCTTTTATAATCTAATATCTGCTATCTTTTAACCATATAAATTAAAAATATATCGAAATGATTGAACCAAGAGAATATGACTCAAAGCAAGAGCAAAGCTCCGAAACAATAGAAAAAAAATTTTATGAAATTAACACTGAGTTTTCTCCAGATTTAATCAAAACATTCAGAGAAGAGCTTCTAATGGCTAACCCAGAAATGACAAAGAATATTATTGACTCTCGTATAGCTTTGTTAGAGAAGCAATCGGATAAAATTAAAGACATCGTACCTAGTTCTCCCAACTCAGATCAATCTCTTTATCATCGTGGGTATATTAGTAGTGAGACTGCTGTGCATTTCCAAGGAGGAGCAGGAGTAACAATTGGTAGTAAATTTAAACTAAAAAATACTGAATACCTCCATGAAGCAATTACAAATATACAAGGGAATAAGGAGAAGATAAAAAATGGTGGCGATTTATTTAATCAAGTCGAAAGTTTCTTAAATTCATATTTTGGCATACCAGAAGTAGGTGGGGAAGATAAGCGTGCGGATCTTATAGCTCAAAAGGCAGGATTTAATCTAATATTCTCTGACGATGAATACTGGGCTGCCGTAAATAATGTTGACATTAGTATTTTCAAAGACGAGCATACTGCTCAATGTTCTGAGCGATCCGCTATGGCACAAAATATTTTAAGCTTATTTGGTTACGAGACATATTACTTTAATGGTAATGTGAGTGTTGATGGTAAGCAAGAAGGTCATGCATTTAATGTTGTTTCAAGTGATAGTAGTAATAAAAATATTGTTGATTTTTCCATTACTTCATCTATGGAGTATCGTGGAACAACTTGGCTGAGTCCAA
This sequence comes from uncultured Candidatus Saccharibacteria bacterium, assembly GCA_964585985.1. Taxonomy (GTDB): domain Bacteria; phylum Patescibacteriota; class Dojkabacteria; order SC72; family SC72; genus UBA2259. The sequence goes on along the minus strand of CAZPFV010000052.1, from coordinate 1,246 downwards.
CAATATTCAATGTGGGAGACTTTGATATGTTTATGAATGGTAACAGAGTACAATCCAAGACATATAAGAACATCATAAATGAAGATGGAACCGTTAGTCATATACCACAGAATAATCTCGTATATAATGTTACAACATATAAGAAATAGTAAATTTCTAATTACTGCTTCAAGTATTTTCTAATTACATTAAAGAATTCTTCTGAACCCTCATATGATAATTTCTTAAATCCCTCCTCCAAGTCTAGCCACATAGATTCTGCCATATACTCTTTTTCATATTCTGCCAACCTTAAATCTTTTCTCTCCTCACTGTCTAATATGCTGAGAAAATAATGGTCTGTTTTAATTACACGATATTCTTTCCAATTAATCTCATAAGTTCTAGATCCTATATACTGAACTAATGTAAAATCTATATATCCTGTTTCTTCTGTTGTTTCTCTTCTGGCCGCAGAATCTAATGTCTCTCCTTCTTCTTTATGCCCTTTTGGCAGAACATAATTTTCAGTACCATCAGGCCATTGCTGATGCAAAAGGAGTAGTTGATACTTTCTGTCTTCTAGCTTACGAATTAAAAAACTTCCCGCCGAATCCGTTGCATTTCTTTCTTTTTCCATAGAGGAATCATCACCTACTCTAATAGTTATATTATTTGTAACTGGTATAAATTTCATTTCTTGTTACACAGTTAAATTATTCTTAATTATACTACTTCCTACTCACAAAAATATTATCCTTAATATAATATCTCCAAGGAACATCCTTATATTCTTCTGCATAATCTATACCTACTCTTGCTGTTTTTATAATATCCTTGTCATTAACTATAAAGCCATCATCTACTATATATAGCTCAGAATTAAGTTTTGTCATATCATGTCCATACAATTCTTTTGTAATATTCATTGCCATACATAATTTCCCAGGACCATTAGTTAAAGATTTTATATCTTCTATACCTCTTTTTTCCTTCATTACATCTATTCCATATATTGGTTCTACAGCCCTTATTAAAACTACATTAGGAATATCTTTCTTTTCTGTAACAAAGTTAAGAAGATGATATCTATGTACTGTATATACATATGCATATCCTCCTTCTTCGAATTGAATGCTTGTTCTAGGTGTCCTTTTATTCTGATATGAATGGGATCCTTTGTCCTCTCCTCCCATGTATGCCTCTACCTCCACTATTCTTCCAATGGTTGTATCTTTTCCTTCCTCATGAACTAGTAATTTTCCTA
>CAZPFV010000051.1:3854-5229 GCA_964585985.1 uncultured Candidatus Saccharibacteria bacterium | reverse complement strand
ATCAGGATGTTGATTTTGGTATTAGGTTGTATGATGAGAAAGGTTTGTTTAATGTATATACTCCATATGCAGAACTTATACATTATGAATCCATCACTAGATTTGATGAGAAGAACAAGGAGAAATTAGAGAAGGATACTGTTAATGCAGAGAAGTTGAAAAAGAAATGGCCACAGTATATTGAGAGTAAGGGTGGTAGAGATCCATTCTATAGTGATAACCTCTCATATGCACATGAGGATTTTAGGATTAGAATAAAGTAATATTTTAATTTATGCGCTCATATATAGAGATTTTATCTATTTGTTTCAATTTGTTCAGACAGGTGTTTCCAGGCATTTCTTCATTTGAGATATAGTATTTTACATCTAATTGTTTTAATCTCTCATCACAAGGATTGATATTTAAGACTAATGCATCAGGAGCAATGAGGTAAATATACTCTTCATTCTCTGACTTTATAGGTACAATTACATGTGCATAACGATTATAAACATCCATATATTTTTTCTCTGGATCAAGAACTTCCCATATCTCAAATTGTGGGTATATATGAACACCATTAAGGACATTTGCATTATTTGCAAGAGCATATTGTGCTAATGTGTGGTCACCATATATAAGCCATTTGGAATCATCTTCTTCACTTATATCTCTAATATAATGTGCTACTTCAGTATCTGTTAATACATCCAATCCTCTTCTTATTGGATTTATATAGCCTGTAGATAAAAATGCAAAAGACAATAAAGCAATTAAGAATATCTTCTTATAACCTCTAAGTAGTGCGAAGATAAGAAATACTGCAAAAATAGACGCCCCTAATATTTTCAATATTGGAGGAATAATTTCTGGGAAATTAAAAAAACTAGGAGATATTGCGTATAGATCCTTTCCTACAAAATATATTAAGATTCCAAAAGAAATAGAAAGAATAGATACAAGTATTCGGTCTTTTATGGATTTATTACAACTGTAAAGCTTCTTGTTTGAAAGTATCCATAGCATTAGTATATAGCTGCCAAATCCAAAACCAATCAATAACCTCTGATGGGGGACTAGATGCATAAGAGTAATCTTTGTAATTATATTTGGCAATGGGATGAAGTAGTTTGCAAGGAAGAAGAGTAATACGAGGGATACAGATATCCCTATCCAATCTAATTTCTTCTTCTTTCTGAAGAGGTCTATATTTTTATATAGAACCCACACTAATAAAGGAGGGAGTAATAAAAAGAAGTTTGAAGATTCGCTTTGATTCCCAAAAGGGGCAGTATTGGAATCTCTCTGGAGTAGAATGTTATATAGTCCATTAAATAGCCAGTTAGTATCTCCTCCTCCCGCCTCTATGAATCTTGCACCAGGATAAACGGTA
>CAZPFV010000051.1:0-3844 GCA_964585985.1 uncultured Candidatus Saccharibacteria bacterium | reverse complement strand
AATAATAATAAAAACACCAATAAATACACAATTACTAACACAAAATCCCTACACTAAGAAAATAATAACATAAAAAAATATATAATAAATAAAATATAAAAAAAAAATTTTTTTAGAGATAAAAAGAAGTATAAAGAATATCCCTACAAGTGCTGAGAGGAGTATCACAGGTACAGATATTTTTAGACTCTTTTTTATATCTTTCCAATTGCTGATACAGAAGCCCAAAGCTATTGCAATCGCAACATATGCAACAGGTACTTGAAATGCGGGATAAAGAAAGAGTGCAAAAGTAATAATAGAATATGCTAGTCCAAGTCCATATAAGGAAGATTTCCACCAACTTTGTTCTTTTAGAATATTTAAGGCAAAGAAAATCCCAATTGATATCCAAGCAATTATATTCGTTTGATTCCACCACTGTGTAAATGGTGTCATAAGGAATAGTAGTGATCCAGCAATGGATAATAACAGGTTCTTTTTTGTTAATTCTAATAGTAATAAATATGCCCCAACTAATAACAGTCCCATTTCTGCCCACCAACTAAATGAATACGAAAAAGCAGAATTGTTAGAGAGAAAAAATGGGATATATGTAGGTCTGAATATTGTAAAAATATTTCTTGAAGGAATATTTTGAGTAATTACATTTGTTCCTTCCCCGAGATCAGTATTAATTGTAGCCTCATTGTTAATATCTTGTGAAATGAACATTGGTAGTGTAACCAAGTATTGGTCACTTCTAATAGCTCGAGGCCTTCCAAAAAGAGAGTCAGGATCTCTTTCTTCAGTACTCAAGATTCTTCCCCTAAAAATTTCTACTGAAGAACCGTTTATCTCTAGTGAAGAGAGCAATAATATAAAGAAGAGTATGAGAATCGGGTAGATCCAATACTTTAAGCTATGGAATGGCTTTTTCATAGGCTAGTTTACCATTTATATTTTTTTTGTGATAGACTGTTTAAGAAGATTTTATGGTAAAAGAGACCTTTTCAACAAAGTATAGTGGAATTTAATTTATTATAATTAATAGGATTCTGTGAAAAATATAAAAGAAATAATAAAGGAGAACAAAACTAAAATCCTTATCTTTCTCTTCCCCATTATCTCATACCTATTGTTTCTCATATTAATGAAAAAGGATGAGGGGCTATTTATAGAAATTATTAAAGAGGACTCTATATTAGAATATATCCAATTCTTCCTATATCTATTATCTGGTATCTTTACTATAAGAATTGTTAAGAGATTAGTAGAATTAAAAGAATCTAAATTTAAGATAATAGCTTTTTCCATCTTAGCAATATTTTTCTTCTTTATAGCATTTGAGGAGATATCTTGGGGACAGAGGATACTAAACTTTGAAACACCTGATTCTGTAGCTAGTAATAATATTCAAGGAGAGCTTACTATGCATAATCTTGCTCCACTTCAGCTCAAGATGCATTATGCATATATAGCTATTGGGATATATGGTGTTTTTTCTAGATTTTTACTTAAGAAAATATTTACTAAACAGTATCTTAACTTAAGAATATTTACTCCAGACTATTTCCTATTTTCATACTTTTTCTTAGCGATACTCTTTTGGTTTTTAATAACATATTTTCCCTCTGTTCTCTCTTTCATGGAAGGAAATATTATGCCTGCTTGGAAATGGCAAGAGCTTTTTGAGATGTATGTTGCTATGGCATTCTTTTCCTATGTTGTTTATACACATAGAGAAAATCTTAAGGGGCTAGAAGTAAAGAAGCAATCTTAAAACTTATTTACTATTTGTTTAGTTTGGAGAAATTATTTGCAATAAATCTCTGGAGAGATGGAGGTAAAATAATTGTAGCTACCAATCTTAATACTAAGAATACTCCATCAAAGAAAGTAAACTTAAAACCATATTCAAAAACAGCTTTCATCTGTATATAGAAAGAATATAACTGAGTTTGTCTAATTCTTTTTCCTGTTTCAGAATTTTTTCTAACACGATACTTAATCAAAGGTTTTGGAACATTCTCATATTTTCCAAACTCTGAGATTCTAACAATTAAGTCATAATCTCTACAGATAGGGAAGTTTTTGCTGTATAGAGTTGTTTTTAGTAATGCCTCTTTTCTCCACATAGAAGTAGTATGTGAGATGGGATCATATCTAACCATTGCTTTTCTAATCTCTGCATCTTTTAGTGGATATGTTCTTGTTGTTTGTATTTCTAGATTCTCATTACAAATGTCCATATATCCAGAACAGAGAACAACCTTTGAGTCTTTTTCCATCACTTTTACTTGTTCTTCTATTCTATATGGGTATGCCCAGTCATCTCCGTCAAGTATAGCGATATACTTACCTTCACATTTCATTATTCCATTATTCATATTTCCTGTTATTCCTAGGTTTTTTTTGTTTTGAGAAAGCTTTATTCTTTTATCTTCTTTCTCTAACTTTCTTAGTATCTCAATAGTACCATCCGTAGAAGCATCATCTACAATTATAATTTCAATGTTTTTGTATGTTTGATTAATAATACTTCTAACAGTATCTTCTACAAATTCTGCAGAGTTATATGTGGGGATTAGCACAGAAACTAGGGGGTTATTTTTTTTCATTTTCTTTTTTCTTAATATCTTTTAATGCAATTTTTCTTCCTAACATTGTAATCTCTTTCTCTATCTCATTTATTCTAATTCTTTGTCTAAGAGTGAAGTAGAGTAGGAAGATTATTGAAATATATATAAGACCATCTATACTTCTCTCTACTCCAAGAGTATTACCTATTAACCCAATTAAGTTAGGAAACCATATAATTATTAATCCAGCTAACCAAAATATTACCCATATTACTGTACCTGCTAGTCCCAAATTATTCTTCTTAAATGAACTGTATAGTCCAGGTAGAATAACTAATACAACGAACAATGTAACTACTATTTGTATAACCATATATGTTTAATTAGTTAAATAATGCATGTTCTATTAATCTTATAACCATCTTTATACCATTAGTAAAACTCTGTCCAGATACTTTATCGCCCTTATATTTATTTAGGGAGTGTTCTGTATATATTACTTTGATAGGGACTTCTGTAACTTTAAGTTTTGCTTTCTTTATATGTCCTAACATCTCAGATTCAAATTCATACCTATCCATATATGAGTATACAGAGTTTGCTGCTTTGTTTGAGTATGCTCTAAAACCAGATTGACTATCTGTTGCCATTGCTCCAAAGAATATGTATGTAACTATGTTACCTATTTTATTCATCATGACTCTGGTTTTTGGTATCTCTTTATTTTCTTCTAAGAATCTACTACCTATTACTACATCTGCCTTACCTTTCTCTATTGGTTCTACTAATTTCTTTATATCTTTAGGATTATGTTGTCCATCTGAATCCATAGTGACTATGATATCTGCATTTAGTAACTTCGCTGCATCTATACCTGTTTGGGTAGCAGCACCTTTTCCTCTGTTTATGGGATGACTTATTACTATTGCACCAGCTAATTCAGCTTCCTTTACTGTATTATCTTTACAACCATCATCTACCACAATTATATTCTTGAATCCTTCTTTCTTTACATCTTCTATTGTTTTCTTTATTACTTTCCCTTCATTGTATGCAGGAAGGATTATGTATGTGTTCATGGTTGTATTATATTGGATTTATAACTTACTGTATACCCAGAGAAATGCATTCTCTAAGTGTAATTTTTGTAAAAGAATATATATCCATACAACAGTTCGTGTAGAAAAAGCTTCTCCTTTTGGTGAGAAGGGAGAGATAAATGGATTATTCCTGTATGATGGGTAAGATTCCTTAAGCCAATTAAATATCTCCTCCTTCTGTGA
>CAZPFV010000050.1:5034-5377 GCA_964585985.1 uncultured Candidatus Saccharibacteria bacterium | reverse complement strand
CTTTTGCAATCTCATCTAAGGATTTTCCTGCATATTTCCCAAAGTTAATATTTCTAATATATGCAGGCTCTTTGGTTATCTGAAGCATATCCTCTATACTCAACTTACTGTTTTTTTGGATGTAGAGAAACAGATCTCTCAGAAAGTGGACATCACTTAATGCATCATGAGCTGTATTATGATTGTTGTTCTCTTCTTTGTATAGGCCTAAGTAATACCTAAGGTATTGTAGAGAGTAACTTTCTAAATCCCTCTCACTTTCTTCAAACATATTTCTCGCTAATTTAAACGTACATATCTGTTTTTGAATAGTTATACCTTTTTTTACTAACACTTCTGCATC
>CAZPFV010000050.1:0-5024 GCA_964585985.1 uncultured Candidatus Saccharibacteria bacterium | reverse complement strand
CAAAACTTATTAAAACCGATAAAGGAGCTGTTGAACAGATTATCCTGAAAAAAGTTGAAGCAGAAATTGAATATATGATAAATCCTAAAAAAAGCTATTTGAAGCAATTAAATAAATGGAATTAAGTCTATCCCACAGAAGAGCTTTAATGAAAAAATTAAATAAATGGAATTAAGTCCATCCCACAGAATCTTTAAAATCTTTTGGTAGAGATGAATTTTCAAATCTCTGGTGTGTAGCTAAAAATTCTGGAGTAAGGTGGTGTATTGCCATTGCAGAAAAACTTACATTTTGAATAGGATTAAAATACATATTTAATGTAGTATCTGGTTCTTTTAATATTGCTAGTTGTACTAAGTCTTTTGTTTGAATATCTGTAGTTTCTGTATCAAAAAAGAGTATTTTTTCATTCATATTTAAGTATATACTATTTAGATATTTGGTTAAAGGAGGTGTATAATTGGGTATGGTAATAACTAGGAAAAAGGAAGAAAGAATACTTGAGAGAGCATGTGAAATTTCCTTAAGAATATTAGAAGAGTTAGGAAAACAAGTAAGAGAAGGTAATACTCCTCTTAATATTGATAAAGAGGCAGGTTTTCTATGTAGGAAATACAGGGTAAAAGCTGCATTTAAAAGAGTCAAAGGATATGATTACAATACATGTATTTCAGTAAATGATGTAGCTGTACACGGTATTCCAAAAGATATACCTCTTGAAAAAGGAGATTTAGTATCTATAGATTTCGGTATTATTTATAAATCTTTTTACACAGATCACTGTTGGACTTGGAGTGTTGGGAAACCAAGTAAAGAAAATAGCAAGCTCCTTGGTGCGGGAAGGAAAGCAGTAGAGAATGCTGTACAGAAGGCTATAGTGGGAAAGAAAACAGGTGATTTAGGGTATGAGATGCAAAAAGAAGCAGAAAGGAATGGCTACAATACATTAAAGATGTTTGTAGGACACGGTATAGGGAAAACATTACATGATGAGCCAGAGATATTTGCATATGGCAAACAAAATACAGGAGAAGAATTAGAAGATGGAAAGGTTTTATGTATTGAGTGTCAAGTTGTAGATGATACAGGAGATGATATTACTCTTGATGAAGATGGTTGGTCTGCAAAGACATTGCATGGTGGAAATAGTGTTATGTTCGAATATATGGTAATTGTCAGGAAAAACAAGCCTCAAATCCTTACTGATACGAGAGATTGGGATGTAGTTGCTTAAATATTCATAAAAATGGTATAATATACTATGGGATATCTTCCCGTATGTTCTTTTCTGTTTTTTACAACAAAAAGAATAACTGCTCTTTAAAAAGACTTATCTGATTTCAAACAAAAAAGGAGTTTTAAATAATGAAAAAGGTTGCTGTATTGTTGTGTCTTGTTTTTTTAGTTATCTTGTCGGGATGTGCCAAAGAAGAAGAGTTCGTTTGGCATAACGAAAACCCTACAAACCCGATTCCTTGGGAAAAGATTCAAAAATCTATACTCAAAGAATCCAATCCTATGATTGGTGGTTATCGCTTTACTCGAATTAAAGATGGACAAGAGTGGGAAGAGTGGGGAGAGTGGTACTCGGACAAAGAACTAGAAGAAGATCCGTATAGGGTCATTTGTTTTGGATATTTTGTGGAAGGTAAATTGTGGATACGTCCTGGATATAGGTGGGTTACAATCCCTCATAAAGGAAGGAATTGTATTCAAATAGAAAAGGATAGATAAGTCTAAAGGGGAAGAGAGATTGAAGCTTATGCTTCTAGTTTTTACTAAAATCTCTCTTCCTCGCATTTTTTCAATTTCATACTTCTGTGCTAAAATATCTCTATGGATATTATTAATACTACAAATTCTGAAAGTAATATATATGATATTGCCATTGTAGGAAGTGGTCCTGCAGGCTTTTCTGCAAGTATATATGCTAGTAGATACAAACTAAGCAATATTGTATTTGGAAATATACCTGGTGGCACTATTACTGATGCACATAAGGTATGTAATTATCCAGGGATGCATAATATTTCTGGATTGGAATTAGGAAACAAACTATTAGAGCAGGCAAAAGATTTAGGAGGAATATATTCTTCTGAACATATTACAGATATTAAGAAAAAAGATAATGTATTTGAACTAACTACAAACTCTAATAATATATATTATTCAAAAACCATTATTTTTGCATTAGGTACTATTAGAAACACCCTTAATTTAAAAAATGAAGATAAATATTTAGGAAAGGGCTTATCTTACTGTGCTACATGCGATGCTATGTTTAACAAAGAGAAGACTGTTGCAGTTGTAGGAGGAAGTAATGCTGCTACAATGGCTGCTAGTTTACTTTCAGAAGTAGCTAAAAAGGTATATATAATATATAGAGGAATAGAACTAAGGGGTGATCAGGTATGGATAGAAGAGGTAAAGAGTAAAGATAATATCGAAATAATATACACAACAGTTCTAACAGAACTTCAAGGAGAAGAGTATCTTAAAAGAGTAAAGTTATCAAAAGAATACAATGGCTCTGAGTTTCTTGATGTAGATAGCCTATTTGTAGAGATAGGTTCAGTACCAAATACGGATTTATCAAACAAAGTTGGCCTTAAATTGGATGATAACGGGTATATAGAGGTATTAAAAGACCATTCTACGAATATAGAGGGGATTTGGGCTGCAGGAGACTGTACAAATGCTTCTAATGACTTTAGGCAGGTAGTTACAGCAGCTGCAGAGGGTGCAATAGCTTCAAATTCTGTATATAAATACATAAAAGGTGGTAGTAGTACATCTGTATCTTACTAATCTTTTTTACTGTCAATAAAATCAACCCACTCTTGTAAGTAATTAGAACTAGACCATACCTTATCTCTCCCTACCCCATACTCTATTCTCCCTCCATATGATTCTATGAAATTTGCTTCTTCATATAGTCCGCTACTTGGATCATTCCTATCTTTGTCATTCCTATCACCTCCTTTTGTAAAAACATCTGGTTTAATAATCTCTAAAGCTTCTTTGCAATTACCAACATTAGCATTATCATAAATAACAACATAATCTACCCCTTTTATTGAATCTACAATATCTGCTCTATCAGTGGCAGGAATAAATGCTTTCCCTTTCTTTTTTGAAGCCCTATTATCCCCATCTACAATGATGACTAAGATATCACCAAATTTCTTTGATTCCATAACACACGATACATGTCCAGGATGTATTGGGTCAAAGTAACCAGAGGTACATACTATCCTTTTACCTTGTAATTTACTTTCTCTGAACTTAGGAAATTCTTCTAAAGGTATGATCATATGTTTTCTAATAATATTTTAGATACCCTATTTTACCACAGATTAATTATAGATATATATCTTGTCCTGTAGCATAGATTTTTATGATAAATATATTGTATTAACAATAAAACATATTTATATACACTACAGGCTCTTGACCCGCCCCTACTGCTTGTACTACGCTAGTCATCACATACAATATATTGTGTTTTTAATATGAAATGTCCATTTTGTGATAGTGAAGCTACAAAAGTAATAGATAAGAGAGACAACAGAGACGACAGTTCAACAAGAAGGAGAAGACAGTGTCTAAGATGTAGTAAAAGATTTACTACATATGAAAGGATAGAGAAGGTAGATATTGATATTTTAAAAAAAGATGGCTCTTTACAGAAATTTGACACAGAAAAAATTAGGAGAGGACTTACAAAAGCAGTAGATAAAGAAAAAATATCTACTGAAGATATTGAATCCTTTGTAGATGAAGTTGAAAGATATGTATTAAATAGTGAAGAGATTGTAAGTACAAAGCAAATAGGGTTGATGGTATTAAAGTGGCTTAATACAAGAGATACTCTTGCCTACATACGGTTTGCTTCTGTGTACAAGGGGTTTAAAACCTTAGAAGAGATAAAAGAGGAAATAGAAAAAATAGAATTAATTTAATTTACTTGAAAATTACAATGACTGCTCAAAAACCGCCCAAGATGTTCAAGGTTAAAAAAAGAGATGGGAGAATTGTTCCATTTAAAAGAGAAAGATTAGAAACAGGGATATTTAAAGCTGCTGAAAGTGTTGGAGGAGAGGATAGAGAGAGAGCAAAAGAGATAGCAAATGAGGTAATTAAAAGGCTTAAAAAGAAATATTTAGGAAGGGAGTATATTAAAACTAAAGTTATTGCGGAAGTTACGGCTCAAACATTACTTGATATGGGACATGGTAAAACATCTATGGCATTTACTCTTTTCGTGGATTTAAAGAATAAGGTTAAAAATATTAAGTCCTTAATAGATGCTGACTCACTAGTAAGAGGCTATATTGATAGACTTGATTGGCAGGTTAATGAAAATAGTAATATGGCTTACTCTTGGCAAGGGCTAAACCATTTTATTTCATCTTCCGTACAAGCAAACTACTGGTTACATAGTATTTATCCCAAAGAGATTACTAATGCTAATATAGATAAAGATTTCCATCTTCACGATCTAGGAATGTTAGCTACATACTGCTGTGGTTGGAGTTTAGAAGACTTGCTTCTTAAAGGTTTTACGGGTGTTCCAGGAAAAGTTTCTTCTGCACCAGCTAAACATCTAAGCTCAATATTGGGTCAAAGTGTAAACTTCCTCTATACACTACAACATGAAGCTGCTGGGGCACAGGCATTTTCCAGTTTTGATACATATCTTGCTCCTTTTGTTAGATATGATAATCTAACCTACAAAGAAGTAAAACAGAAGATGCAAGAATTTATTTACAATATTAATGTTCCTACCCGAGTTGGATGCCAAGTACCGTTTACAAATGTTACTATGGATTTGGTACCAACGGGAGAGTTAGCAGAACAGGGAGTCATTATTGGTGGGCAGGTGCAGAAGGAAAAGTATAAGGATTTTCAAAAAGAAATGATTATGATAAATAAGGCTTTCTGTGAAGTGATGATGGAAGGAGATGCCCAAGGAAGGCTCTTCTCTTGGCCTATTCCTACTTACAATATTACAAAAGATTTTG
>CAZPFV010000049.1:0-5442 GCA_964585985.1 uncultured Candidatus Saccharibacteria bacterium | reverse complement strand
TTGGTTCTTATCAAGAACATTTCTAATAGGGAGGATGGTTCTGCTCTATTTTTAACATTATCATTTTTTGAAAAATCACAAAATTAGATATAATTTGTTATAATATAAAGGTCATTGAAATAAAAAGAGGGGAGAGGAGAAAATGGAAGAAAAAAATTTATTGACATTAGGTGAGCTATTTCGTGACTTAAGAATTGCCCGTGGATTGAAGTTAAAGGATGTGGCAAGAGATAATCTATCAGTATCACAACTATCAAAATTTGAAAATGGTCAAACTATGTTGGCAGCAGATAAATTGTTGATTGCGATTTCGGGAATTCACATGAGTTTAGCAGAATTTGGTTATGCCTTGAATCAGTACAAAGAGGATGACTTTTATCAACTATCTAATAAAATTCAAGAATTACATGCGCAAATGAATTTGGAAGGTTTGAAAATATTACTTGAGAAATCTAAGGATTCTGAGGAGTATGAAACCTATAATCAACTACAACAAATTGTAATCAAAAGTAGCATATTTTCCTTAGCTCCAACAATGACTATCTCTAAAAAAGAAACGGATTTTTTGACAGAGTACTTGTTTAGTATTGAAGAATGGACAGAGTATGAAGTTTATATTTTTGGAAACACTCTTAATATTCTATCTGATGAAGATCTTATTTTTTTAGGCAAAGCATTTATAGAGCGAGATAAGTTTTATTTGTCTATTCCACATTATAAAAGGAGAGTAGAGGTTGTTACTATCAATCTTACATTAACTCTTATAGAACGTAGACAGCTTTATCATGCTTCTTATTTTATGGAAAAATTAGATAATTTGATTACTTATCAAGATATGTTTGCAGCAGTTGTCCTAAAATTTATGAGAAAAATACTGGCCTATTTAAACGGACAGTCTGTTACCGTTGAGGAGATAAGAAATTATATAGACTTGGTTGAAGAGGTTGGTGGTTCTGTTACTGCAAATTTACTAAAAATTGGCTTAGATCAAATTTTATCATAATAATATAATAAAAAAGTTAGTTGTCAGAAAAGACAACTAACTTTGTAAATCTATAATAATTAAAGACCCGATATAATAAAAATAAAGCAAATGATTGATAATAACATATAAGACCTCCTTTATTAATATTTCTCTTATTATACAACTAGAATAGATAAAATTTTAAAATTCGCAAATATGAAAAAAATCAAAAAAAAAAAATCGAATTTGCAAATATTAAAAAATACTCGTTTTAGATGGTACATTATTGGTGTAAATAGTTTTGGAAACTATTTATATAAATCTTCAGATAATAATTGTAGATATGCTAGCTATTATAGTTATTATCACAGGATAAATAAAGAGAAATAAGGAATTTTATATGTGGGCAAAAATTATTCAATATGTTTCTAAATATGGAACAAAAGCAGTAAAATGGGCTTGGGACAATAAAGCTTGGCTTCTTAGCTTAGGTCAAGCTGTTTGGGATGTTATCCGCTCTATCTGGGGATAAAAATTATTTTAAAGAGGTATCTGTAGGGATACTTCCAAGGGGCGGGAGGATTCAATAGAATCGCTCCCTTCTCTTATTTGGATATGTAGAGGTGCTGTTTTGAAAATTAATGTAGTTAGACATAAGTTTCCTAAATTTGAATTAGATGTCCGTAATGTTATTTTTGAGGATAATCATATTATTGGTCTGATTGGAGAGAATGGCTCTGGGAAAACGACGCTAATGAATTTGCTTTCAGAATTCTTGACTGCCAATATTGCCTATGAAGTTGAAGGGATTGATGCAGATGATATTTTATTTATTCCATCTGAACTTGAACCTTTTGAATACATGACTGTTAAAGAATTTGTTAATATTATCAGAGATTATTCTAACAGTAATAAATCCAATCAAGAATTGATTGAGGCATTGTCATTGGTTGGCAAGGAAGAGGTTAATATTGGAGAACTCTCACAAGGGATGAGAAAAAAATTATCTCTAATAAATGTTTTTACTCGAGATTATAAGCTTATTATCTTAGATGAACCATTTAACAGTATTGATATTAAGTATATTTATCAGTTGAAACAGTTGTTTAAAGGCCTAAAAACGACATCAACCATAATTATCTCCTCTCATATCTTAGACACTTTAAGTGATATTTGTGATGATTTTATTTATTTAGAGGATGGCAAGGTTAAAAAGGTATTTCAAAATACAGGTGATATTAAAGCATTGGAGCGTGAATTATTTGAATAAAAATTTGTCATTAGATATTAAGCTAGCAAGAAAGAAGTTTCAAATTTATGGCGTATTTAATATTTTAAGTCTTTTTACAGTAATTCTAGTACTTTTAGTTGGATTTAAATTCACTCTATTAGCTATCCAGAATTATGAAAAAGTACTACCAGTATTAACGGTTGCTTTAATTGTTTTTGGGCTAACTGATGTGGGTTATGATAATGAAAAATTGTATAAAAAAATTTATCAAACAAAGGCATTCTTTCCGATGATTAATCTGAAGACAGTAAAGATATACAATAACTACAAAAAATTATTTCTTTCCTTTATGGTCAGCTTATATATATTATTTCCAGTTGTTTTAATAGCAAAAAATATTACGTACTTTCTGATGGCAATGATAGTATTATCTTTGTTAACATTGATTACTACCGTATGCAGAACATATCGTCCCCAATCTTCTAATGCTGTTAACACGGGAATTAAATTTATTTCTTGTGCTTTATTGATACTGTGGGGACGTAATCTTTTACCATTTTCTGTAAATGAGGTTTTTTGGGAAGAAAGACGATTATTTTTACTAGTAAGTTTTTTAGCTCTTACATTAGTTAATGTTTTATTAAAATATCCAAGGAAGTAGAAAATGAAAGATAGGTTCTTTATATATATAATGAGAAATCGTATACGCTATGATTTAATTTTTATTTATTTTCTGGCCATACTTGGGTACTTTTCAGAAACCCTAGTTGATTTTAAGATAACCTTAATTACTACAATGATTAGTTTTTTATATTTGTCTTATTATGAGTATTTATCGGATCAGAACAAGAAGATTCATTTTTTCTATAATGGTCACAATCTATATTTAATGAGGTACTATGCTTTAAAGCAGTCTATAAAACTTACTTTGATATTTGTCCCGTTAGTTTTAATTTCTTGTATTACATCTGAACAAATTGATTATTTAATCAGTTTTATGATAACGTTAATAGCATTTTATATATCTAATAGGGGAGTATCGCTGAACATAGAAAAAAAGATATCAACTAAAGTCATAACTGCTAAGAATATGCTATTAAGTGTATCATTTTTTACAGTGATATTATTGATTTTAACAAAACTATATGCTATTTTAATAGCACTATAATCATGAGGGAGCTTTACAAATGACTTTATTTTTTTTAACTCTAAAAAATGAGCTTTTTTCTAAGAAATCGCTAGGAGTTATTGCGTTTTATATTTTGAGTGCTTTTCTGGTTGGAAGATATGGAACAACATTAGATGCTATTCTCAGCGAGGATGGGCATTCAGTACTGGTGGATGCTCTTTTGGTTATTTATGCTTTATTAGGTTATTTATTTTCATCGGTATTATTTTCAGGTTTAATTGCAGAAGAAGTTGAAAGTCAAACGATGAGGTATTTAACTCCCTACTTATCTAGAAAACGCATCTACTTAGAGAAATATTTTGCATCTGTTTGTTATTTTTTAATTTTAACAGTTATTTCCTTAGTTGTACTGTTTTTTACTAAACGAATTCTATTTTTTCCAATATTCTCCTTTTTAGCAATTTTGGGATTTTATCTTTATATTCAGAGTCTTGTTATGCTAGTTTCAACAGTTGTGTCTTCTCAAAGACTTTCTAATCTCATTAGCCTATTGATGAGTATTCTTTTTCCTCTACTTTATAGCCTCTCTCTGTTAAAAAATTGGGTTATCTTAAAAGTAATTCGCTGGATTTTTCCTTATCACTATCTCTCAAAAACTTGGGAAATCGTCGTACTTTATTTATTGACCATTTTCTGTATTTGGATCGGAATTAAAATTTTTCAAAAAAAGGAGATTTAATATGATTGAGTGTAAAACAGTAAAAAAATCTTTTAAGAATAATAGTGTTATTAAAAATGTTAGCTTAAAATTGAATAATGGGAAAATCACATCTCTTATCGGGCGTAACGGTGCAGGAAAATCAACTTTGATAAATCTCATGGTTGGATATTACCATTTGGATTCAGGAAATATTATTAGGGAAAGTTTATCCGTGATGCCAGATGCAGATAATATGTATAGTGATTGGACAGGGTTAAAATTTTTATCTTTTATTGCTAAAATAAAAAATATCAATCTTTCTGAAGCGTTAGTTATGGCGGATGAATTAGGCTTAACCCCGAAATTAAAGACTAAGATTAGTGGCTACTCTTTTGGAATGAAAAAGAAATTGTCTTTTATTCAGTGTGCGGTTGGAGACTATGATACTTATATTTTTGATGAGCCAACTTCAGGTGTTGACGTTCCATCTGCATTAGTTATGCTTGATATTGTAACAAAATTAAAAAATCGTAATGCTGCGGTCTTGTTGACTTCTCACAATATTGACGAGCTGGAGCGTGTATCTGACTATATTTATCTTCTTGATGATGGAAAAATTATCAAAGAGGGAACAGTTGATTATTTCGTGAATGACGGCTTAGAAATAATTTACTACCTTGTCAGTCCAACTATCAGAGAAGTCAGCAATTTATCGTTCTTACAAAATTATATTCAAGGAATAAATGAGTCTAAAAATAGAGTAGAACTAGCTTTTCCTAACAAAGAAGTTGCTATGAGAGTTCTTAAAAAACTTATTTTACAGTACCCAATAGTTGAATACTATCGTAAAAAAGAAACATTGATAGAAAAGGTATACGAATCGGCTGACAAATAGTAATCCCATCCCAATAATTATTGGGCTTTTTTTTGTTAAGCTTTATCAAGAACATTTCTAAATGAGCAGATATTTTTCAAAAAGAGGGATTTTTGGTTATAATAAAGCACGAGGAAAAATATTATGTATCAAGTTATAAAAATGTATGGAGACTGGGAACCATGGTGGTTTTTGGAAGATTGGAAGAATGATATTATAGAGGAAGCAACTTATGTTAAATTTGAAGATGCCTTCAAAGCTTACGAGAAAGAATGGCTGCGCCTAAAATCAGATTTACCTAGCTATAAAAGTCATAAAAATCTTTTAGCAGCTTTTTGGGATAAATCTGAGCAACGCTGGTGTGAGGAATGTGATGAATATTTACAACAATATCATTCTATTTTACTTTTAAAGGATGGACAAGAGTTGTCAGATGACTATTCATTAGAAGACTTTGAGCAACGAAATGCTACTCCAGAATTACAATCAAGCTGTGCTATAAAACGTTAAAAGCCTGATTGTTAGAAAATCGAGTGATCAACTT
>CAZPFV010000048.1:0-5623 GCA_964585985.1 uncultured Candidatus Saccharibacteria bacterium | reverse complement strand
GAAAAATTATCGCCCAAGGGTCAGTAGCCGATTTAATAAAAAATAAGAGAAGCTATACTGGAAAGTGGCTAAGTAAAAAAATCTCCTTCAATCCTAACTAATTGCTTAAAGTGAAACATCTTGCCCAACTTGAACTTACCCCTTTTTCAAGGAGCCTTAAAATCTCGGGTGTAAATTACTGCTACTAGACGATACGCTGTATTGACAAGGACTTTTATCATCAATGAACAAATATTTTTTAAAAAAGTATACTCATTTGAAACAACACATCAATTCCAAAACGGAAGGAAATTACCCATGTTTCACTAATATGCAATTGCAAATAACCACTCACTAGCAGCTTTTTTGCCATAGTATATAGATTTCCCCTCACTTTCATTCAATAAACAACGAATTGTTGTGTTTGTATCGTACTTAATACCATTCTCACACTCATTGCTACCACACCAATAAGATCTAACAAATCCATTCTTCTCTTTTAATTGAGCTTTGAAATCATTGTAAGATGAATATCTATGTGTATTTTCTTCCAATCATTAAATTTGAAATCTGTAGAGATATAATCCCTATCATCTAAATGAACAGAACCCATAACGGCTTCTATTTTAGCAACAAGATCTTTACTTTCTTTAAGTATTTTCTCTTTGTTTTTATCATTAAAAATCGGAATAACTACTATCTTTATAGGTATAATTATAGGAGGTAAAATCAACCCATTGTCGTCGCTATGGGGCATTATTATCGCCCCTATCATTCTTGTACTTACACCCCAACTACCCTGTCATGCATAATCTATCTTACCCTCACTATTCGCAAATTTAATATTAAACGCTGTTGCAAAATTCTCTCCTAAATCATGTGAGGTGTTATACCTTCACTTGGGATAGCTTTGTATTTTAGAGATTAATACACAATCCTCGGGTCAAACCCCCAGATTGATGATGCCTTAGCTAAGGCAGTATCTGGATGATCAATAATCCATTTCTTTAAATCTCCCTTCTCCATTGCAATATCCCTAGCCTGTACCATAGCTTCAACTCCTGCCTCTATTCCCCAAGGGTGACCCAAAACTCCACCTCCAGCCTGAACAATTAAATCTTCACCTAACCTAGTGATTGACTCCCCTATTGTTCCTGGATGCAAACCGCCTGAAGCAGTATGCCAAACCCCTTTCATACCGTACCAATTTTGACCTAAAGTCATATCGCTTGCAGGTGTCACATCTGCCTGCAAAGCCTCCTGTATTAACTTTGGTTCATTGTAATTTTCCATCTTTGCTTTAGGTGCACCCCCATGAAGCGAATCTACACCCAAAAGACGCATAATTTTTGCGATAAGGACCATTGACATAGAAAAATCAAAAATCTCTCCTCTATCGTAGACACCAGGGCCTGACTCTCTATCCAAAAGCCCATGCATAGCTCTGTGAGCGTGTATAGCTAAACCTGGGTTATGCTTTCTTGCACTCTGAACTGTAGTAAATCCCGTAACCACAGCATCCAACATCATCCATCTACCACCATTACTCTTAATCATATCCGCCCTATCCATCATAATATCAAAATCTGAATGAGTGGTATTACATAGATACATTTTTCTTTTACCACTTCTTTTTTCAATATCACGCTGTACCTTATGTACCAACTTACATCGATCTTCAAACTTGTTAAAGTACAAATTAGTTAAATTCTCATCATCTTTAATACCCTGAAACTCCCCATTAGCAGCAGTAAACAGTATTTTAGCTAAATATTCCTGTTCTTTAGCAGTCCTCCCTATCTTTGGCTTAGGAACAGTACACATCAACGGTCCCCTATCAATCTGCATAAACTCTCTAACACCAGAAATACCGAACTGTGGACCAGGAAAACTTTGAACTATACTCTTAGGAAATCGTATATCGAGTAATCTAAAAGCTTTTAACATCTTCATACTATCAATGTTTCCAGCAACACCCGCCAAAATTCCAGACATATTCCCTAACTCAAATATCTCTTTTTTGTATGCAATCTTAAAAGTCTTTGTTTTAGGGTCTAAATCATATGCAATCGCTCTTAATTTGTTAGCTAATTTAGTACCAGAATGCCTACCCTCATCAACCTTTGTCCAAGTACCCGTAGAGCTTTCAGCAGCACAACTACCAGCAGCACTTTCAAATTTATCTAGCGAAATACCATCTGCTAATTCGATATCTAATTCGGAAATTAAGTAGTCTTCATCGGGATTTTTAGGCTGCCAGCCTTTAGGAGCCACATAGTTAAATTGTACGGCCATGGACAGTAGAACAGTTAACTTATATTTTCCAATTTTACACTCTGTTATGAGGTAAGTAAAATATCCTTCCACTTCTTAAAAGCTAATTAAATTTTGCAGAATTCAGAAAGGCTATACAAACAAAGCGAAACTCTACTCCCAAACAAAATATCGTATACATAAAAAGTAAAGAAGAAATATTATCAAAAAAAAAATGTTTCACACTCAATTCTGACCACTGTAGATAAGGGAATATTTGGAGTCTTTAAAATGCGTGTAACATTACTAGATATACCCACTGTTCAAAATTTATAGTCCTTACAGTAGTAAAGAGTAATTGTATCCGCACTATTTAGCCTATCCCCTCATAAACAGACGGAGAGCGATTCGATCAAACAGCATCCAATCGAATATTTACAGAAGAGATGTTTAAGAAAAAAATTTTATATACAATTTTCAAAAATCATATTTTTACTATTTTTTTTGAAAGCTCTAATACAGAGATAACAGAGCAGGAATTGGGTTAGCGGCCTTAATTGGACTCTGCCAATAGCTTCTTGATATTCTCATTCGGAGAGCTTCTCGGAAAGTGGGTACTATTTCTTCAAAAGATGGCCCCTTAGCTCGGAGAGAGAATTTAAAGTATGATCAGGAATAAAATCCCCACTCTTTTGATCACTTTTTAGCCAAAAGGTTTGCATTAAAAGATTTTTTCCAGACTCTAAATCCCCTAAATCATCATCTACAAAGTATATATTTTGAGGATTCACATCAGGGAATTTCTTCAACAATATCTTATATATTCTTGGATCTGGTTTTATAATTTGGTAATCACCACTAAACAGTATCTCTTTGAAATATTTATCAAAACTAAACTTTTTCGATATACCATTACCCCACTCCTTGGGAATATTGCTTAAAATTGCGAGGTCATACTTTTTACTAAGCTCGTCTAACAGTGTTATCACTCCCTTTCTTAACCTGATTTTACTAAAAAGCCCTCTTTCAAGAGCATCAGGATCTTCGACATTCAATCGCTTCCAAAATTCGTCGCCACTGATTTTACCAACCTTGTAAAGCTCATACTCTCTTTTGATGTCATCTCTCTTACTATCTGGAAGAAGCTTAGTTAAAATTGAAGATACAAGATGAGCATTTGTCGTTAAGGTACCAAGCATATCAAATACTATTACCTTCTTTGCAGAGTATTCAGTCCTCTTTATATTCAAAATTGTAAGTAATTGAGAAAAATCCGTAATATAGTGGTCAGGAGAATTCCTTTCGCCCTCGATATGGACTCCGTAATAATCGAAGAGAACAGATTTAACACTCACATTTTTTGCAAGCTGTATATCTGTTTTAGGATTATTACCAACAATGATTATTTCGTTCCTCTTTAAATCCATTTTCTCAAGAGCAAGAGTTAACATTTCAGTATTAGGCTTATCTGCCCCGCTCTCCTCAGAGGTAACCATATAGTCAATATATTTCTCTATCTTAAGCTTTCTAAGTTTTCTGTTTTGAATGTCTGCAGTTAAATCAGTAATTATACACACTTTAAGATGATTCTCCTTTAATATCTTCAAGACATCTAGTACCTTTGGAAAAAGCTGCATGTTACCAATTACATATTTCCAATATACATTATTTGCCCTATATACTAAATCAGGATTAAATCTCATACCTAGGTTCTCAAACGCCCTTTGTAGATATAGGTATCTACTATGCGAAGCTGCACTATTTGGTATTTGCTCTTTTACTTGCTCTTTAGCTAATTTATACGCCTTTTGAAATCTTTCCCAATCAAGAATATCAAACTCCTCTTTTAAGTACTTAAATACCTGCCACTCAGCAGTTTTCTTGTATTTATGCGCTTGTTTGGAAGAGAATTGGAAATCTTCGCTATTACAAAGTGTTTGATCTAAGTCAAAACATATTCCTTTTATTTCGCTATACATAGGAATATTGTAGCAGAAGAGAAGAAAAAAAAGAAATCGGGGTGACTCGACTTGAACGAGCGACCTCTACGTCCCGAACGTAGCGTTCTAGCCATCTGAACTACACCCCGTTACCCTCTTTACATTTTATCAACAACCTTAATGCCTAATACATTTAAGCCGTGCTTCATAACGATAGAGGTAGCATAAACAACAGTAAGCAACATTTCCGTATTCTCAGAGTCCAATACCCTAACATTCTGATAGAAAGAATTAAAAATTTTACCAAGATCAAAAAGATATGAGGATAGTATTGAAGGAGCGTAAACCAAACCCGAGGTTAGCAATACTTCTCGATACTTGCTAATGTGCGCTAAAAGTTCTTTTGTGTAGTCATCTATCTCAGAGAAAATATCTGTGGGGAAAACAGGTTTGGTATCGCCTAATAAAGAGGTGCATCTTGCATACACATACTGAAGATACGGCCCTGAATCACCATCAAAATTAACTGCGCTATCAAAATTGAATATGACATCCTTTCCAAGTGATACTTTAACGAATAGATATTTAATTGCACCTACGGAAATATCTTCACTAATTTTTTCAATATCTTCTCCTTTCCATTTTCCACTTCTCTTCATTACCTCCTCCACCTTTTTCTTTGTCTC
The DNA here is from genome assembly GCA_964585985.1 of uncultured Candidatus Saccharibacteria bacterium. Lineage (GTDB taxonomy): Bacteria > Patescibacteriota > Dojkabacteria > SC72 > SC72 > UBA2259. The sequence continues at coordinate 765 of CAZPFV010000048.1, read as the reverse complement.
ATCTAGTAGCCATTCTCCCTCAATTATTTTTCCTTTCCTACTTGACATCTTTTCCGCACCAGGGAGTTTAACCATACCGTGAGAGAAGTGTTTCGAGCGTTTAGCAATCCCGGGACTTAGCTGCGAAAGTACATCTAAAACCACCTTGAAATATGGTGATTGCTCGTTGGCTGTTATTATAACTGATTCATCAAATTGCAACTCTTCGAATTTCATAAGGGCCAATGCAAGATCCTTTGCCTCATATGTTGGAAGCCCCTCACTATTTACAAAGACTCTCGTATGCAGCCCCCTCTCTTTATCTCCCTCATATATGACAGCCCCCTCATTCTTTTCAAATATACCTTTTCCTCTTCCAACCATATTCTCCGCAACAATATCTAGCCCATTCTCACACACCTGAGATTCTAAATATGACTTATCAAATTTGGTGTATGTCCTTTCAAAAATATTATTAAAATACTCTAAACACCATTCTTTCCCTAACAAGTACATCTCCTCAATCCCAATCCTTTCATACTCACTGAAATAACTTTTCTTCTCTAGAGATGGAATATATAAAGAGAATATGTAGTAATTAAGCTCCTTTATCTGCGCTATCGCTTCCAAATCTTTTTCATCATCATACATCTTAAAGCCAAGCATATATGCATCACCTAGATATCTTACCCTATCAACTAATTCCCTACCCTTCAAATCGTCAAACTTTAATCCATCACTTTCTAACATTTTCTGTAATCCCCAAAGACTCTTTGCAACATGCAA
>CAZPFV010000047.1:0-5641 GCA_964585985.1 uncultured Candidatus Saccharibacteria bacterium | reverse complement strand
CATTACAACGACATTCCTTTTTTGGATCTCCGTAAAAACCACAGGGGCACGGATTACTAGATGCGATTAGAATAAATCTAGAGGGAAAATCGACACTAATCTTACTTCTAGAAACAGTGACAACACCACTTTCCATGGGCTGTCTTAGCGATTCCACAACTATTCTAGGAAATTCATTAAACTCATCCATAAACAAAACCCCTCTATGAGCTAAAGTTATCTCCCCAGGAAACGGAATGCTCCCACCACCTATCATTCCTGCGTAAGATGTTGTATGGTGAGGACTTCTAAATGGCCGATCTTTCACTAAACCACAATTTGGAGGTATCTTACCAACCAAAGAATATATCTTAGTTACTTCAATAGCTTCCTCAAAACTAAGATCCGGTAAAAGAGAGGCCAATGATTTTGCTAACATTGTTTTCCCTGATCCAGGTGGTCCTACCATTATTAAGTTGTGCCCTCCTGCTGCGCATATTTCTAATGCTCTCTTAGCTTGAAACTGATCTATTATATTTGAAAAATCAAAATCATCTCTTAATTTAACTTCATCTGTTTTAGTCGGGGGCGTGTTTTTAATACATAACCTATCAATAAAATCTTCTCCCCCTCTAAGGCAGTCTACCAAATAATTTAAGTTGTCTATTCCAATAACAGAGACTCCTTCAATAGATGAGGCCTCTTTAACACAGGACATAGGAACAAAAACTCTTTTAAATCCATTTTCCTTTGCATATATTGATAATAAGAAAGCTCCTTTTGTATGTCTCAAAGTACCATCAAAAGAAAGCTCTCCAAAAAATAATGATTTTTCAGGAACATCTAAATTTAACGTTGCACACAACAACCCTGTTGCTATAGGCAAATCATATAAAGAGCCTTCTTTGCTGATATCGGCTGGAGCTAAATTTACAGTTATTTTCTTATTAGGAAAATCAATACCACTATTTTGAAAAGCAGTCCTAACCCGTCCTTTACTTTCATCTACAGATTTATCTGCCAATCCAATTATCTCCAAGCAAGGTATCCCTCTAGAAGATACATTTACCTCAACATCTACTGCAAAGGACTGTATACCTCTAGTTACAATAGATTTAACTTTAACAAGCATAGAACTTCCCTTCTTTTTCCGTAACCTCATTTTTTAAAAGCAGTATCGTCAATTCTCTATTAATATCAGACACTTCCCTGCCTAATTTTCTAGATAGATCATCTGCAGCCATGGGCTCGTCTTCCAAAACTCTCAAAATCTCATTTGTATTCTCACGTTTTTTTACAAGACCTTTATTAGAAACGGAATCTTCAAAGAGATTGAAAAATTCATTTATTTCCAACCCTGAATATATAAACTCAGCAAAGTCTTTACTAATCTGTACCTTCCCCTCCGTTAAATTACTGAAAATACTTCCAGGTATAACAAAAACCTTTCTTTTACAAGAATTGGCCAATCTTGCTGTTATTAAAGACCCGCTGTTAACAGAAGCCTCTATTACCAAAACCGCCTTGCTCAAACCAGCAACTATTCTATTTCTGCGTGGGTATGTCCATATTTTTGGTTGAAACAAGCTTTCATACTCTGACATAATCAAACCATTCTTCTTTATTATTTCATTGTATGTAAAATCATTACCCCTAGGATGAATTAAATCTATTCCGCAAGGCATAACTGCAATAGTACTTAAACCAAATTTCAAAGCTTGTATGTGCGCTTCCATATCTACCCCCGTCATAAAACCCGACACAACAGTAATTTTCTTAGATAAAACAGAGATAATTTCTGACACAACCTTCTTTCCGTATAAGCTCATTTTTCTACTTCCAACAATAGCCAAACAGTTGTTAAATATTTCAGGTCTCCAATTCCCTTTATAAAACAAAGTCTTTGGCGGGTTGGGTGAGTTTTTCAAAATCTCTGGATATTCACAATCAGATATGCTCACCCAACCCGCCATCATAAAAATCTATTATTTTTTACAAATATATCAACAGTTGAAAATCTATTATCAGTAGAAACTTGTATCTCTTATCCTAAAATGTGTATAATTTCCATAGACTCTGTATAAATTTACACTTCTAAATCCTGCCCCACTAAATTAAAATGGTTGAATATATTAGTATTGATAAATTAATAAAACAAGCAAAAAGTAAGGGTGTTAATTTTGGAAGCGGTGATCCATATAACAGATTAAGATATTACACAAAGATAGGCTGGCTTCCCCACATGACAAGAAAAGCTGACAAGCAAGGAAAAATTAAAGGGCACTACCCAGTATCGTCTATAGATTCGCTTTTATTAATAGAGAAATTGAAATCTGAAGGAGCTTCAAACGAACAGATATCTAAAGAGCTTGCCAATAAAAGTAAAAAAGACAGTCTTATCACTTACATCAAGTCACCTGAAATAAGAAAACAAGCTGTACTCTATTCCATACTAATTATTCTTGTTGTTATATTCGCAAATGAAACAGGTGCTATAAAGCTCGGGAAAACCAAAGACATGCTGGTAATAGAAACCCAGGATTTAAAACAAATATACAGTGATGGAACAGCTTTTGTACCCAAAAATCAAAATAAGGTTTTCGTTAACATAAATAACGTTAAACCAAATTCAAAAGTTTACGTCACTTTTACACAAAACTACTCTCCAGCAACAAGATATTGGGTATCCAAAATTGAAGAACAAAAGGGCTTCTTGGTAGAGCTAGATACACCAGTATCCAATAATGTAGAGTTTAACTGGTGGTTGTCACAATAACATTTAAAGCGTGTATTCCCGTAACGAGAAACACCCTATTGACAAACCTTCAAAGTTAAGAATAGACTTAAAGCATGCAACAATTTAGTCTAAAAACATCGGTGCTTGAAAAAGTATCGAAAATAATACCTTTGATAGCGGTTCTATTGGTACCAATTTTCTTTCTACCTATAACATCAGAGTTCTACTCTTTTAACAAGCTTGCTCTGATTATCATCTCAACCATGATCTTGTTGGTCATTTGGGGTTTGAAAACAATAAAGGGAGAAAAGCTTGAGATAATAAAATCCTCAGTTGACAAGCCTTTAATAGCTTTTGCTGTTGCAATGCTTATATCAACCATATTCTCTCTTAGTAAAACAGATAGTGTGTTTGGGCAACAAGGAAGGTGGCTTGGATTAGCATCATTTTTAGTTATGATGGCCTATTTTTACTTAAGCACACCTGCATTTAGAGATCAGAAAGTTGTTAAATTAGCACTTAACGCACTTGTTCTAGCATCTACTATATCTTCTTTAATCTCAATATTAAGCTACTACAATGTATTTATAAGCGGATCACCTTTTTATAGATTCCAAAATTTTTCTTTAACTGGATCTATAAAAGATGCTATTTTAATAGCTGCTTTATCAGTAGTAGTATCTGTAGCACTTTCTATGTATGAAGAAACGGCACTTACGAAAACGGGTTTGGTTTTAGCATCTGCTATAAATTTCTATTTTGTTGCAATAACAGGTACTGTTCTCGGTTGGGTACTCTTGGCAATAGGTTTGACAGCAATATTTTTCTTCATAAAACCTTCAGTGAGAGACAATAATAGAAATCTAACCATAATTCAATTTGTAGGTATTTTTGCTCCTATTTTAGCCTTAGTGCTAATACCAACCACAAGGAAAATACTTGTAGATACTAATTATATTGGTGAGATGTCTCTTCCAGTTAGAGAAAGCTGGGCTATATCTACATCTACTATAAGAGATTATCCTTGGTTAGCAACAGGACCCAGTACTTTCCATCTTAATTTCTCTAGATACAAACCTTTATCAATGAATAGAACCATATATTGGGGTAATACATTTGATAAACCTTACAACGAATTATTCAATGTTTTAAGCACAATGGGTTTAGTAGGCACAGCAACAGGAATTTTACTAAGCATCTGCATAATATTCCTTGTATTCAAATCAACGAAAAGCTCTGATAACAATATGGTTGCAGTATCAGGATTATTGTTGTTAATGGTTACAGTGTCTTTCTTACTAAACCATGCAACAATTCTAAATGTATTCCTATTGTTCTCATCTCTAAGTATCTTAATTGGATCAAATGTGTCTTCAGATCCAAACTCTAGTCTTGCTAAGCCGATCAGCTTAGAAGTTACAGGATTAGCATCTATATCATCACCAGAGGATCAAACTGTAATAACGGGTTCTTATACCAAATACTTATTAGCTATACCTGCATTCGTACTTGCAGCTTATCTTGGATACTCAAGTGTCAGAGTATATACAGGAGAGTACTATATGAGAAAATCTCTAAACGCTATTTCTGACAATAGAATCGCAGACGCTTACAAGTACCAAATATCAGCTCTTGGGTTTAATCCAAACAGAGATACTTACTACGATTCTTTTGCCAAGGTCAATATGACAGTAGCAATGGCACTAGCATCAAAAGATCCTCAAGAATTAACCGACAAAGACAGACAGGATATTCAGTCCCTTATACAACAAGCACTTCAAAATTCCAGAATGGCCACAGAACAAGTAGGTCCTCTTAACGTGTCTAATTGGATAACAAGAGCTCAGATATATCAGAACTTAGTCAATGTAGCTCAAAATGCATATGAGTGGTCAATAAGTGCTTACAACACTGCAATACAATTAGACCCCGTCAACCCTAGATTAAGATTGGATCTAGGTGGTGTTTACTTTACCGGTAAAGATTATCTATCAGCTGCAAATCAATTCAGACAAGCTGTAACTTTAAAACCAGATTACGCAAATGCTAGATACAACTTTGCTCTATCTTTGGTAGCACTTGGTGAGTATGCCCAAGCTAAAAATGAGTTAGAAATAACAAAGTTGTTACTACCTGAAGATTCTGAAGATAGAAAAGTTCTGGATAACGAAATTAAAAATGTTGCAGCTATGATAAAACCAGCTCAAGAAGAAAAACCAACAGTTGAAGAGCTTACAGGGGTTGAAAATGCAACAGAAAATCAAGAACCACTCACAAATGTAACAGAACAACAACCCACAGAGATAGACCCAAATGTTCTACCTACAACCGAACCAACTCAACCAGTACAACAGGTAGAGCCACAAACCATAAATACAGAGACAACTCAACCAACTAACGTTATCCAACCCACGGATAATCAACCTGCTCAAAGGTAATGTAAATAGAGGTAAATGGAAAAAATGGAAAGCCCCGCAAAAGCGGGGCTTTTTCGATTTTTACAATGCCGTTGAAACAAATATGTGATAATATTGCTAGGATCACTTCGAGAAAATATTCAGGAACACTGTTTGAAAATTAGATAGTACGGAAAGCTTGAGATATTTGAAAATTAACAAGGTTTGTAGCAAGGGCCGTTAGCTTCTGTTGAGAGTGGAACGATAACCGAAGCTAGCGTTCCTAAAGAAAATAAACAAAGTTGTAAAGCGAGACTTTAGGTGAGCTTGAGATATTTGAAAATTGACAAGGTTTGTAGCAAGGGCCGTTAGCTTCTGTTGAGAGTGGAACGATAACCGAAGCTAGCGTTCCTAAAGAAAATAAACAAAGTTGTAAAGCGAGACTTTAGGTGAGCTTGAGATATTTGAAAATTGACAAGGTTTGTAGCAAGGGCCGTTAGCTTCTGTTGAGAGTGGAACGATAACCGAA
>CAZPFV010000046.1:3866-5669 GCA_964585985.1 uncultured Candidatus Saccharibacteria bacterium | reverse complement strand
TTAGTATAACTAAGGAGGTTGTAAAGAGTTGTAGAGATGAAGATAGTGAAAATCCAACATCTCAATTATCATATACAATTACTGTAAAAAACAGTGGTCAGGGCTCAGGGCAAATCAGTAGAATCGAGGATGCACTAGATTCAAAAGTGGTAAGTGCAGGATTAGTACCGACATCAATAACATCGCCTGGAGCATATTCTAATGGAAAGATAGAGTGGAGCTTTTCACCAGCAATAACAGTAGGGGCAGGTGAGAGCAAAATATATACATATAGTTTAGATGTGGGAAAAAGCCACTTTGGCACATACGATAATAAAGTTACTTTAATACCAACTACTGGGGATGCAATTACAGCTGATGCAACAGTGGAGGCGGATTGTAAATTTACGACTCCTCCCCCAGTTACTCCTCAAACAGGACTTTTTGATACAACGCTAGGAAGGATAGTTGCTGGTCTCCTCCTCATTGCTTTGGGATATATTGTCTACAATATACCATCTGGAGTATTCAGTTTTGATTGGATAGGGAGAAATTCTCACTATAGAACAAAATTCGAAAATAAAATCAAAGATAAATAACTTAATATATTCATTAAAAAATGTCTAAACAAACTCTCATAGAAGGTGAAACAGAAGCAGTAAAAAAGACGTTTCCAATCAATTTTACCCTTTACATTCTTGTTTTTGTACTTCTGTTAACTCTAGGAATAATTGTCTTAACACAGAGTATTAACAACAAGAAGATATCTGAGGGTATAATGGGAGTGTTTGTTACAGATGTAAATGATAGAAGTGCGATAGTATCTTGGATCACGACTGATCCTGTTAAAACGGAGCTACTTTTTTCAAATAAGGAGCTAAAAACTTTCTCAGGGAGATTTGGTTCTAAAATAGGGTACGATAGAAGAGATTTAGAAGAAGTAGGAGAATCAGAGTATAGGCTAAATCAGAGAGGAAAATATTATGTACACTCTGTTCATCTAAGAGAGTTAGATCCAGAGACACAGTACTACTTTGCAATAAGGAATGGGATGTTTTTGGCAAGCACAGAGTATGTAAATACCTTCTCAACAATAAAAGAAAGAGAACAGGTAGATACTCCTGATGTGGGATATGGGAATCTTTACAATCAGAATGAAGAGATGATTTCAGATACTTTACTCATTTTTGAATTAGCAAACTTAGATGATACCTCTAAATCCCAGAAGTTTAGTTATGTAATGGATGGGAAGACAGGTTGGTCTGTAAATATGTCAAACTTAATGAATGCTGATTTGACAGAGCCGTATGTTATGGAGCCAGAAACATATCTAAATGTATTAATTATTAATTCTGCTGGCCAAACAGAGGACTCTATTTATTACAACGAGGTAAGACCTGCAAAAAATATCAGTGTATATGACAATGATAGTGAAAGTGAGGAAGTTAAAGGTATTATGGCAGTATTACAAGTACCCGACTTAGGAGATGTAACTTGTAGTTGCCAAAACTGTACAGTAAATTGTCCTGGAGGCTATGAGACTTCCTGTCCAAGTGGTTGGAATTGCAGTAAAGAGACATTTACGTGTACCAAAAAATATAGATGTAGTGATGGGACAGAAACGTCTTGTGGTACAAATAGCAAATCTTGTTATAAAAAGACATCACAAAAAGCTCCTCCTGCAAATGAATGTAACGAATGTATTCCTGTGTGTCCTGCTGGATATACATTCACCCAATGTACAGGTACAGGGGAGTGTCTAGAGGCTATATCAACATGTAAAAGGATAGATCATGATGGAGTTCAGTGTGGTTCCTCTAGAGG
>CAZPFV010000046.1:2004-3766 GCA_964585985.1 uncultured Candidatus Saccharibacteria bacterium | reverse complement strand
TATCAACATGTAAAAGGATAGATCATGATGGAGTTCAGTGTGGTTCCTCTAGAGGGGCTAAATGTTTCAAAGAGATTCCTGCTTCGCAGGAGGAGAAAAAACCACCTTCATTTGGCAATAGTAGAGAGACTTGTGGTTATAATACAGAGGATAAAAGACAGTACTATTGGTGTGAATGTAAAAATAATTCAATTTTTACTGCCTGTGTTAGCGGTATGGATTTATATAATGGATATGGTTCTTCTTGTCCAAAATACTGTGCTGCTAAAGAGGAGGAAAAGGGTAAAGAAGAAGAGACTCCTGAAGAGAAGAAATGCGACTTAGAGAAGTGTACATATGGGTGTAAGCCTGGAACAACACTCTGCAATCGCATAGGAGATACTCTGCGTTGTTTTAATGACAATTTGGTGAGCCCTAATAATAGTAATACTATTATAAAGGAGTGTGAATATGGCTGTACAGCGGGATCTAATATATGTAACAGTATCACTAATTTCTTACCCCAAGAGCCAGAGTGTTCCAAAATAACAGGAAAGGGACAATGTAATCTTGTAGCAGGTTGTACTTGGGAATCAAATAAAAATAAGTGTAGAAATGAACCATCAGGACCTTCTTGCTCTACTTACAAAACCCTTTGGAGCTGTAGTAAGCAGCCTCACTGTGAATTTGACCAGGGCAAATGCCAAGAGATTGATTTAACGGAGTATGCTAGGAGGGATGAGACCCCTGATTACTGTGTAGGAATGAGGGATAGTAATGGGAATATAATCTCTATTTCATATGGCGTTGATGAAATACCAACTCATAGGGGCAGTAGCAGATGTTCAATGGATATAAATGCTATGGGAGTTAATTTGGGTAACCAAATTGCAGGGTATAAGCTTAACTCTGAAACACACCGGGGAGAGTGGGGTGAAGGGTATAGTTGTAGAACTGAAGTAACACAGCTAGGATATGGAAACAGCATTATTGTAACACAACCCGATGGAACTGAAATTAGGTATGCACACCTTCAATATCCAAGTTGCGATCATGTTGTAACTGGCAATTCAGGTGGGTATATAGATGAAACGACTGGAAATTTTACGAATTGGGGATACCATCTCCATGTAGAGGTAGGGTGTAGTGGAAATGAGTGTGTCTGTTTAGAGGATCAAAACCCATGTAGAGCGATTGCTGGTGGATGTTTCCAATGTGATAATACAGTACAAGCTCAGGCCGTGCCTGCTGTGGTGAATCCAAGTGCAAAAAGTAGGGAAAAATCTACCCCCCTATTCTCTTTTATGAAGAAGGCTGGTGCAGAAGAAACAGGGAGTATTGATCCTGCCTTACTAATTAAGGATTTAGAGCTACCTGAAGGAGAATACAAAATTAAATCAACAGGAGCAAACAGTCAAACCGACTTTATTAAAACAAATAATAATCAAATTCTTTTCTTTGAGGATGCTAATGGAAATAATGAATTAGATTCTGACGAGACAATCCTGTCCCCATATGAGGCACAATTAACATATGGAGTATCCTATGAACGAACCGCAGATGCATTCCAACTAGTATTAGAGAGAGGATTAAATCTAGTATCATTCCCAGTAATATTTAAGAACAGTGAAGGCAAGGAGATTAAAAAGGTAAGCTCTTTAGTTGAGTATCTTAATACCAAAGGGGCTCAAGTTACATCAGTAGCAACATATAGAGGAGGTAAATTCATATCATATGTAATACGGGAGGAGCAGGTATTTGGAGAGGACTTTAATCTTTTACC
>CAZPFV010000046.1:0-1904 GCA_964585985.1 uncultured Candidatus Saccharibacteria bacterium | reverse complement strand
AGTGTAGTAAGCGAAGATAGTGGACAGTACGGAATAGATTTCAATGTATATCAGAATAGGGGATACTTTGTAAGAGTGCGAGAAAAGAGTGGTTTGTTTACTCCAAAATAGATATGTAGGTGAAAACAAAAGAAGTATGATATAATTCCGAAGGTATAATTTAAAGGAGGTAAATATGGCTGTCATAGTTCATGCCAACGAAAATATAGATAGTGCACTCAAAAGGCTTCACAGAGAAGTAATGAGAGAGAAAATCCTTGAAACATATAGGGAGAATGCATACAGGGTAAAACCATCTATAAAAGGTGTCCAAAAAAGAAGAGAGTGGGCAAAAATGAAGAGAAGAAGAAGGTCTGCCGCTAGAAGAGCAAGGTAAATTGTTACTCAGTAAAAAATGTCTCTAGTTGATACAATCCGAAAGGATATGTTTACTGCATTTAAAGATGCTAAAACAGTCCAAGCGGATATTTTAAAGCTAGTATTAGCAGAGATAAAAAATGAGGAGGTGTCTCGAGGTAAAGAGCTCTCGGATGAAGAAGTACTTGAAGTATTACGCAAGCAAGAGAAGAAAATAAAGGACGCAATATCCCAGTTTGCTAAAATGCAAAGAGAAGACTTACTCTCTAAAGAGAGTGAGCAGTTAGAGCTAATACAAAAATACCTTCCTCCATTGCTTGATGAGAATGAGATAGAGAAGGTTGTTTCTAGGTTGATAGTGGAGAAAGATGTAAAGGGTATCCAAAACATGGGTTTAGTAATGGGTGCTGCTATGAAAGAATTGAATGGTAAGGCAGATGGAAATAGTGTTAAAGAGATAGTTCAAAGGTTACTTTCTAAATAGAGATGCAATTAAATATTTTTAATAAAGAGCTTGTTACAAGTACTGAAACTACATTCAATATATCTTTTCATGACATTGAGATTGCATATAGGGAAATATTTAGTGAATATAAATTACCAGAAGTAAATATTGTATTTGTTAAACCTCAATATATTCAGGGGTTAAATAAGGAGTATAGAGATGTCAATTCTCCAACAGATGTACTCTCCTTTGACCTTTCAAACGATTCAAATATTGCAGAAATATACATATGCCCAGAGTATGTATACAACTCTTTTAAAGGAGATGATTTTGAAGAGGAGATTCTTAGATTGATAATTCATGGAACTCTCCATATACTAGGATATAATCATACTGAAAGTTTAAATGAGAATCCAAATACGAAAATGTTTAAACTTCAAGAGAAATTACTTTTAAAAATGAAAAAAAATGTTTCTAGTAACAGGCTTAGGAAATCCAGGTAAGCAGTATGAAAATACTCCCCATAATGCAGGATATCTCTTCTTGGATATGCTTAGAGAGTATTTAATCAATGATAACGGTTTGCAGATATCCTCTTGGGAGAATGAGAAAAAAATCTTTAATTCAGATATCTGCAAAATTAAAAAAGATGGAGAGTTAGTAGGTATGTTACAAAAACCTCTTACCTTTATGAATAACTCTGGAGATGCCCTAAGAGTTATTTCAAAAAAATTTGATATTGATCAATATATTCTAGCTCATGATGACTTAGATATACCACTAGGTAGATACAAAATACAGAAAGGTAAATCGCCTAAAGGTCATAGGGGAGTATTGAGCGTGGAGGGTGCTCTTCCAAAGGAGGATTTCCTTAGAGTTAGAATAGGTATAGAGAGTAGAGGTGATAGAGTAATCTCTGGAGAGGAGTATGTTTTAATGTCGTATTCCAAAAAAGAGGTAGCTATTTTAGAGAGTACAGTTTCAAAAGCTATTAATGAACTATTTACGGATATTCTGTTGTTGTAATTACACAGTTGGGGTATTTACTCAATATATCAATTTCATTATGTATAGTAAGCCTCTCATCGCCTTCTAGCACTAT
>CAZPFV010000045.1:3679-5806 GCA_964585985.1 uncultured Candidatus Saccharibacteria bacterium | reverse complement strand
GAAAAAATAATAAATAGGCTAAATAGAGACAGAATTTTTTTCAAAAAGCCATTTAAATTTTTCATATTTACGCATTATTTGTTTTACAATAGGGGTCTTAGCGGTAATCCCATATTTAGAAAGAATCTTTTCAGTATTTATCTTTTCAGGCTCCTGTACCATTTTGTACTCTGGATTTCTTACAATTTCCTGTCTAGCATTCTTCCTAATTATATAATAGGACATTCCTTTTCTATCATCAAGGACAATTCTAGGTTTGGCATCTCTAGAGTATATTTCAAGGATAATTAGATTGGAATTTTGTCTAGAATTAATAATGGAACATGTATAACCAGATGGTATTATTGCCTTCTGACCTTTTTTAAGAGGTATTTTGATTACACGATTATTTAATGCAGATTCATATTTCTGTAAGAGGAGTGTTCCTCCTCCATAAACAACTTCAAAGATTCTTGAAAATCTTTTTGATCGAGTAGCGAAGGTCTTAGAGTATTCAATTCCAGCTAAATTAGGAAATATCAGGTACATATTAATTCTTAGTCCTTTTTCTTTAAAAACACCATCCTTATCAATATCCTCATACTTTTTATAAAAAACCTGAGGACAGTTTAAATCTTCATTAAGAAGCTGTGGACGAATATCATCAATACAGATTACTGATTGTTGGAGAATACTTAATCCTTGAGGCAAAAGATCTTCTGAATTGTAGGAGATAGGTAATCCACTGGATTGCCTTAAATCAATTCTTGGCATACATTTACATTATACCATAATATGATTATTCTGTCTTCTTAAGGGTTTTAGATAATTCAGAAATAATGAAGCCTGCGATAGCAAAAAATATTAAGGCAACAATTGGGGTCAACTCAATTCTAAATTTATCAATATATAGTTCATTTGCTACGATGCCCTCAAAGGGGGTAATTAATACATCAGACATACTGTATACCCAACTTACAAATTGATTTCCTTGGTTGGCTCCAATAACAGACATTACAATTCTAAATATGATTAATGTCTCTGCCATTGAGATGAGGATGTAGAGTAGTTTAAAGAAAAATCTCATATATATTCTTAATTCAAATTATCTGCGTAATATTTTAACTCTCTCATAAATCGATTTACACCGTTTGCCCAGGCATGTGCTGGATTTGCCCAACATGGAGGACAGTAGTACTGTTCAATTTGATTTGGGGTCATATCAATACCGTAACCTTGAGCTAATCCTCTTGTTATCTCCGCGATACCTTCATCCCATGTCTGAAATTGGCTCCATCCAGCAGGATTTTTATTTCTACCTCTCCATCCCCATGCATTATGCGTACCACGAGGTATGAGGTTACCAAAAGCGGATTCTACACCAGATATTGCAGCAACTATCCTCCAATCAAGCCCATATTTATCAGCCTCAGCAATAAAGGTCTTCGCATTCGGATACATTGGAGAGTTATAATCAAAAAGAAATTTTTGCATAGCAATTACTCTTGTATCTTCAGTTTGGATATTTCCTTTGTTAACAACCTCTTTAGTAATATCAGACCCAATTAATGTATTAATAGAGTATTCATTAGTATATATCTCCTGTCCATAAAGGGGTGTTAGATAGTTTAATGTAAAGCTTTTGTTTTTTCTTAGGGAATTTAGCATTGACATGGAGAGTGACTTCTCTAATTGAGGAGAGAGGAGAAAAAAATATATCAGAGTGAACAGTAGCAAAAGAGTAATTCTAAAGGCTCGAGTCTGTGTAAAAGGCTTTCTAGAGTACACTTTGTTTTTCATACTTGAAATGTATGGGTGATTCATATTAATCTAGTATATCAGAACTAGATGAGCTAAAAAAAGTATGTTTACCCATTTACATCTCCACTCAGAGTACTCTCTGCTGGATGCAACAATTAGATTACCCGAATTGGCAAGTAAACTCCAAGAAAATGGAATGACTGCTTGTGCTCTTACGGATCACGGTAATATGCATGGGGCGATTAAATTTAACTCAATACTCAAAGAGGCTGGTATTAAACCAATAATTGGGTGCGAAATATATATATCCCCAAGAAGTATGGAGTTAAAGGAGCATGGTATAGATAATAAATATTTTCACTTAGTACTTCTTGCTAAAAATCTAGT
>CAZPFV010000045.1:1580-3579 GCA_964585985.1 uncultured Candidatus Saccharibacteria bacterium | reverse complement strand
TAAAAATATCAAAGGAGCTCTCTCTACCAATTGTTGCGACCTGTGATTCTCACTATTTAAATCAGGAAGATGCTCAGATACAGGAAGTTTTGTGGTGTATTAATGACGGTAAGACATGGGATGATCCAGAGAGGAGAAGAATGCCCACTAATGAATTCTATGTCAAAACTCCTCAGGAGATGATGGAGCTTTTTAAAGATCTTCCTCAAGCAATTGAGAATACCCAAGTAATAGTGGATTCAATTGAGGATTTTGATATTACATTTGATAGGGTTGAGCCCCACTTTATTGATTTACCTAAAGACGAAACATCGGAATCATATCTCCGTAAACTTACATTAGAAGGTGCAAAGAGAAAGTATGGGAAAATATCAAAGTCATTAAAAGAGAGAATAGAGTATGAGTTAGAGATCATTAATGACAAAATGTATAATGACTATTTTCTTGTAGTTAGAGATTTTGTTCTCTTTTGTAAAAAAAATTCCATTGTAGTTGGTATGAGAGGCTCGGGATGTGGCTCTGTTGTTGCCTACTGTGCAGATATTACAGATATAGAGCCCATCTCATGGGAGTTGTATTTTGAGAGATTCCTAAATCCTGAGAGAGATTCACCCCCTGATTTTGATATTGATATTGCTGATCAGCGAAGAGATGAGTTACTTGAATATACCATTCAAAAATATGGAAAAGAGAATGTTAAACAGATTGTTACATTTAGTAAACTACAAACAAGGCAAGCTATTAAAGATGTAGGTAGAGTTTTAGGTATTGACTTAAGTGTGACAGATAAACTCGCGAAGATGGTCGAGATTCTTTTTGGCAAAACTAGAGATATTGACTATATGATCGAGCACAACCCTGAATTTAGAGAAATTATTGATTCCTCAGAGACAACTAAGAGACTTACTGAAATTGTTAGAAAAGTTTCTGGTATATGTAGAGGTGTGTCTACTCACGCCTGTGGAATCATAGTAACTCCAGAGCCCGTTGTAAGCTACTGTCCCATTCAAAGGGATGCACACGGAGGTGGTATGGGAATGACACAATTTGAAATGAGTGACATTGAGAGAGTTGGGTTAATGAAATTCGATTTTCTAGGATTAAGAAATCTCAATGTAATAGGGGAGGCACTCACTAAGATAGAGGTGAATAAAGGAGAAAAGATTGACCTACATTTACTTAAAACAGATGACCCTAAAACATTTGAGCTAATTAGGAGTGCGGAAACAGTGGGCGTATTTCAACTAGAAAGTGAAGGAATGAGAAGGTCAATTAAAACTCTTAAGCCCCAAACATTGGAAGATATCGGCTATCTTGTAGCAGCTTACAGACCTGGTCCTATGCAGTATATCTCTGAATATGTAGATGTTAAACATGGCAAGCTGCAACCCGACTATATATTTCCAGAATTAGAACCCGTACTCTCAGTCACATACGGTGTAATCACATACCAGGAGCAGGTAATGAAAATTGCACAGGTAATTGCTGGATACTCTCTAGGGGCTGCAGATTTGCTTAGAAGAGCCATGGGTAAGAAGAAGATGGAAATTATGGACAAAGAGAAACCTAAATTTATGAAAGGTGCTAAAGATAATGGTTTTGATGTAAAGGAAACCGAAAGACTTTGGAACAAATTAATACAATTTGCAAACTACGGTTTTAACAAAGCACATAGTGCATCGTACTCAACCATTGCATACTGGACAGCGTACTTAAAAGCTCATTATCCTCTTGAATTTATGGCTGCACTACTTGAGGGTGATTTGGATAATTTTGATAGAGTAATAAAGGACTTAAATGAATGTGAAAGGCTAAAAATTGATGTACTACCCCCTACAATAAACAAGAGTAAACTGTATTTCACAATTGAAGATGACAAAGATATTAGGTTTGGTTTAGGTGGTATAAAAAATATAGGAAGAGACATCATACAAAATATTGTTGATGAAAGAAAAGAGTCAGGGGAGTATAAACATCTTGATGATTTCATATCTAGAAC
>CAZPFV010000045.1:0-1480 GCA_964585985.1 uncultured Candidatus Saccharibacteria bacterium | reverse complement strand
TAGGAATATATTTCTCTAGTCACCCATTAGATAATTTACAAACCTTTTTTGAATCTAAAAAAGTAATCTCAATAGCAGATGCTCTAGAGAAGAAAAACAACAGCATTGTATTACTAGGAGTAATGGTAAGTAAGATAAGGAAAATTACTACTAGAAAGGGTCAAGTTATGGCTTTTCTTCTTGTAGAAGACAAATCATCTACAGCTGATGTAGTAGTATTTCCCAAGATTTACCAAGAGATAAAGGAGTCCCTAGTTGAAGGTAAACCCATGCTGATTGCCTGTAGAGTCTCAGTTAAAATGGAAGAGAAGAGCTTAGTGATAGAAAAGGGGCAATATATAGATGAATCAAAATATGGAGATGACTTTGATGGTCTTACTTTTAGAATAAGGGACACTCATACCGAAGCTGAGATTAAAGAATTAAAAGAGTATATCTCAAAATCCGATGGTGACACAGCAGTCAGAATCATAGTGAACAATGGGCAAGAGGGTAAAAGTGTTGTTCTAGATAAAAAGATTGCGATGGACACCGATGCTAAGAGATGGTTAAGGAGGTTTTAACACTTAAATACCCCTCATTCTTCTTCTCCTACAACATATTAGATATAATACGGTATGTTAAATCAATTAGAAAAAACATTAACTACACTTCCAAATACATCTGGTGTATATAAATTTCTTAATGAAAAAGGAGAGATTTTGTATATAGGTAAGGCTACTAACCTTAAAAGTAGGGTATCTTCTTACTTTAAAACAGAGTCCAACGATAGACCTAGGATTAGGCAGATGATGCCACTTGTTAATGATATCGAGATTGTTGAAACCAATAACGATACAGAAGCACTGATACTAGAGTCAGCGTTAGTTAGAAAGCATATGCCTGTATTTAATACAGCCCTTAAAGATGATAAATCGTATGCATGGATATACATTACTACGGATGATGATTTCCCTACTGTAAAAATTGTTAGATCCCTAAAAAAGGGAGAATACAAAAAAAATAGCCTATTTGGTCCCTACCCAAGTGGTTTCACCGTTAAAAGAGTGTATACATATTTGAGGAAGCTATATCCATTTTGCACATGTATAAATAAAGATTGTAAATCATCGCTTTACTACCATATTGGTTTATGTCCTGGACCGTATGCAGGAGATATCTCTAAAGAGGATTATAGGAAAAATATAAATAACATTATTAAATTTCTTTCAGGTAAACAACAAAATCATATTAAAAGATTAGAAAAAGAAATGAATTTCTATTCAAAAAATCTAGAGTATGAAAAAGCAACACAGTTAAGAGATAGAATAAGGGATTTGAAATATATTGGCCAAGATATAGATTTTACTTACTACGATGATACTCAGTCATATGAAAGCAGGAGAGCAAAAACAAGAAGAAGTAGTTTCGAATATCTTGAACAGGAATTGGGTATTAAAAACCTTAATAGAATTGAATGTTTTGATATTTCCAATATGCA
>CAZPFV010000044.1:0-5810 GCA_964585985.1 uncultured Candidatus Saccharibacteria bacterium | reverse complement strand
CCATTTGAAATGAGAAGTAGCTTATTCTTCGGAAAACCTCACTGGCCGGTAACCTACCGATACAGTAGTACTTATGTCTACGATGAAGCAACAGGGAAGATGAGAAGAGAGGTAGACATGGAGCACAGGAAAACTTTCATGCAGGCACACATCTACAACTCATTCTACAACATTATATCTAATGAGGTAACAACATCCGCTGAGGGAGTCTTTAATAACGTAATAGTCAGTTTTGATGGTCGAAGTGTTGGACCTTTTCAAGCAGATAGTGATATTCGATATGATAGGCAAACAACTGCTCACGTTGAAGCTAATATTATAGCTAAAACAGGGTTCTTTGAGGGTACTAGAAATTACTACACCTCAGAGTCTCAAGCCCAAAAGTACGGACATAGTACGGTTAGAGACTTCATGAAGGATATGTACAAGGGCTCCTATACAGTAATTGGAGACCCAACCGTTAAACCTTATGATATTGCATTTATGAATGACGGACTTCACGACATGCAAGGTATTCATTTAATTAAGGCAGTTCATCACTCAATGAACGGTCAAGATGGTTTCATTTCAATTATTGAGCCAGATGCTTATGTTGTGAACTTTGATGCAGATTTAATGCAAGTTGCAGATAAAGTGTTCTCTCTTTCTAAGAACGCTTCTATTGCGGCAATCTCTAGAGGAATTGCTCAAGGAATTGGAGCAAAGGTCCTTCCAGGGGTGGTTTCTAAGCTATCTAAAGGTCTCTATGCAGGCATACTAACTCGAGTAAAAGGCATTGCATCAAAGAACCCGAAACTCGTCGCCTCTGCTAACAGAATAGGTCGAGGGGTTGTGAGTAAGGTTCAGCTCGGAACTTATGACATGTATGCCTCTGCAATCAATAGTAAGGAGCTTGCAAATCATGTTAAGAGGGTAAGAAATGCTAAAACGCACACAGAAAAGGCAGAGCTTGTAAAAGCAATGAAAAAGATAAGAGTGGACGAAACAGCAAAAGTAATTGAATCAACAGACGGCGCTGGCGATGTGTATAAGTTCATGAAAGGACTAAAAACTACGAAAAAAACACAGGGTCAGCATGTAAAGAGTGCCGCACAGGCAGCCTTCAATAGGGGTGAAATCACCCTAAGTACATTGGACACTATCAGTGACACAGTGTCAGACCTTGATAAAATAGATGATATCTACGACGCAGTCTCTACATCCGCCTCGATGCATAACGTAGCAACAGGGGCAACAAAGGCGACTGCAGGACTATCCAAGGTTAAGACTATTGGTTCAAAAGTAAAAGCAGCAACAAACTCAGTAGCCTTTAAGGTTGGGTGGAATATACTTGTAAATCTTGCAATTACTGCAGCAGTAAGTGGACTTAGAGAAATGTGGACGAGAAAGAAACAGGATGCGCAGTGTGTGATTGTTTACCCAATGACTTACAAGGGTGGACAAATGACTGCTGCAATGAACGGACGAAGAGGAGCCGTTTATGGGGATGACCCATCACTAAGAGACCGACTAATGAATGCTGAGTTCGGAGTATCAGACAGTGAAGTTGACGATATTTGGTGGAGCTTGATACCTAGAATCTTAAACGTAATTTAATAAAGAAGCCAAGGGGTACCCTCGAGGTGCCTCTTGTTTTTTTGTAAATCATTGGTTACTCTAAACAAGAAAAAAGGGGTGAAAGAATGGCATTATTTGACTTTAAAGGTTTTTTTACTAAAAACAAAGAAGATTATCAATCAGAGGCCAGCAACTCTTTCTCACTAAACGAGAGAAGAGTTGAGTTTAATGAGCAAGAATCAGAGGATGCATTAAATCAAAGAAGACTAAAATCATTCTTAGCGAACATGGACGAAAGCTCACTATTTAACCTCCTAAGTGGAGAATCAGGAGGAATGTTCGGAGGGGGCGTATTTGATGGTGAAGGAAGTGTCCAAGAGCAAGTTTGGCAATACTTCACTTCATCAGGATATTCAAAGGCCGCTACAGCAGGAATTATGGGGAACATCGAAGCCGAATCATCCTTCAAGCCAGAATTAACAAACTCTAATGGTGGAGCCTTTGGGTTAGTTCAGTGGCTGAAAGGTCGAAAAACAAACATGATAAACTATGCAAAAAATAATGGCATGAAAGAGACTGACGTAAAAGCCCAGTTGGAATTTATTCATCATGAAATAGAATCCAGAGATGGATGGATATCTCCAAACGGCTGGTATCCAACTACTCATACAGTCGATGGTTTTCGCTCTACAGATGACCCAGTGTATGCAGCAGAGGCCTTTGCTGAGTCTTTTGAGCGCATGAGTAAAAGAGAGTATCGAGACTCTTATAATAAGAGAACAAATGCTGCTACAAAGTACTACAATGAATTTAAAAACTTCAAATACTTTAATCTTTGGTTTGCGAGCCAATTAGCTCTCCTTTTGGACAAAGGTTACATCCTATAAAGAAGGTTTGGAGTATGCATTCTGGTATTGATGTGTCTAGAGGGGACCACAGAAACATTCTTGCTTCAAACTCTGGAAAGGTTGAATTTGTTAAGGACTCAGGGACTACTGGCTACGGGAAGTATTTAAAGATAAACCATGGTGTTATTGGCGGGAAAAAAATGGACACACTATATGCTCACTTAGAGAGCATATCTGTTTCATCTGGGCAAAACGTTACTTCTGGTCAAGTTTTAGGCATTAGGGGAACAACTGGAACATCAACAGGAGAGCACTTACATTTTGAAGTACACGAAGATGGAAAAGCCGTTGACCCCCTAAAGTATGTTAGCTATTAAGTTGGCTATGAGGAGGAAGTTAAATGTCTTTTGAAGACAATAAAATAATCGAAATAGATGAAAACCAAACCCTAACACTGAAAGAGTATCGTGAGATGACTGGAACAGAAGAAAAGGCAATTGAAGAAAGCAGCCCAAGTTCACTACGAGTTTCTAGAGTCCCTAGGGGCTACTTCTATAAGGATAGTTATCGAGCACCTGAAATGGAGCGAGGTTCATATATCCGATATTTACACGAAGAAGCTGTTTCAAGCAGGTACCAAGACTTCTCTTCACTTGCAGCTAAGAGCTTTATTCATCAAGACAGAAGTCTGACGATTGATTTTTACTTTAACGATTTTAAAAGGGTTTTGCAGATTTTTAAAACCTACTATGGCGAAGGTCAACTCGTTGTGATTAATGGATTTAGAAGTCCCCATGAAATAGGAGAAGCGCCTCATAGTACAGGTATAGCTATAGATATCCATGCAGAAGATAGAGCACATGCAAGAAGAATAATGAATGCAGCCTATCTGGCAGGAATTCCCACAATAATTCCAAATGGAGAGTTCTATAGAGGTGAGGGTTATGTCCATTTAGATATTGCACCTACCGCAGACTATGCTTATGATGGTGGCACATATAAAGGACCTTGGAGCAAATAGGAGGCAGTTGAATGAATCCAACACTAAAAAAGATAAAGCGACAAATTGTAGACCCTGAGATTAGCGCACTGAAAACAACAGTGCTTGGACATGTAGCTGCTGTGTACTATACAAGCAGAAGGTGCGACGTTGTCTACTTTGACAATGATGGTTCAGAGCAAAAGATAAAGAAAATACAAATGCCAGAAAATGGACATGGGGTATTTGAACAATCACTAATGCCTGGAGATAAAGTTGAACTAAGCTTCAGAAACAAGTCGAACCAAAACATGTTTATTTCAAAAGTTTATAAAACTACACAAGAAAGAGAAGACTTCAATGTGTCTAAAGGACAGTCACTTCCTGGATACACAGGTCTCTTCTAAGGAGGGGCGATATGGCCTTTGAGTACAAACAATATACAGACGGAGAGAATACTTATCGCCTTCCGAAATGGCGAAAAGATTTAGAAAAACTAGAAACAAACATCGATTCTTTCTCTTATCAAGGAAGAATGGAAGAGGATATGCAAATTAAGGAACATGAGGTTGGAATCAAACATCCAAAAAATGGTTCCTTTATTCGCATCAAAGACGACGGAACTATCGAAAGCTTTACTGGGTATGGTACAGGAATTCGAATTTCAAGCAACGAGAGTCTCCAATTCTTTGGAAATCAAATCCAAGTAATTGGAAAAGAAGCTCAAGTTGTTAATCGACCTAATCAAACAACGGTAAATGGAAACTCACTCTTTGGTGAATATCCTTCTCTGAAAGAAAAAGGACTAAGTTCCGACTTTATTAAGAAAGCAAGAAAGTTAAATAGAAACACTTTCGGATTGGAGGACAAAGAATGAACTATGATATAAAGCTATCTCCCGAAGGCGACCTAATTCTTGGTCAACAACAATTAGACGAAGATGGTTACTTCTTGTACTATAGAAAAGACGAAGACCAGCCTTTAGAGATTACAAGAGACCCAGAGGGTAACACCCCTATTCGAGACATAAGTATTGTTTACGGAGAAGACTCTGAACTTCAACTCATTAAGAGTCGTTTGCAAACTGACAATCCAGATTGGTCACAGTATAAAGAGGTTGGCGCAAACCTGAGTGACTTAATTGGCGAAATAAACAGTCCTGAAACAGCACAAAGAGGAATAGAAATGATTCAACGAGCACTTACCTATGACGGAGCCTTCGATGATGAAGAGTTAGAAATCGAGGCGGTGCCGGTGAACCCCGAACAATTACTCTTTGATATTCGATTAATTAGAGAGATAAGATACATTAGATACCCAGTACTCTTCGATTTCAACGTAGGAGTTATGAATTGGTATGAGTAGAAAGGAGTAGAAGATGAATAAAACAAAAGAAGAAATTAGAGAAGAAGTTACAGATAGGTTGGCAATGACACTTGGTATAAATATCTATGAAGAAGGAAGCATTGCCATTGCAATTGTTGACTCTGTGATTGATGAGATTTACTTACTATATAAAGAATTAGAGCACATTAGAAACCAAGCATACCTTTCTACTTCACAAGGCTATTTCACTGAGCTTATTGCAAACCTTGTTGATACAGAAAGAAAAGAGATGGAGTCTGATAGCAACTTAAAACTAAGAGCATCTACCAGTGTGCAAAGACATGCTAAAGGAAACAAAGGTGCTATTGAGCAGACCATCCTGTCTGTTCCAGGTGTTGCGGAGATGGATTATCGCACATATGGAATGGGAACAGGAAGTTTTATTGTTTATATCTATCCACAAGAAGGATACAACCAACTTAGAGTGCTCGATGATGTTGAGTTGGCATTAAGAGATGTTGTCTCAGACGGTATATATTATGAGGTAAGACAACCTAAGGAAACACGAATCGACATATCAATTGTTTTACAGTTTGATGCTCATATATCTCAAATTGAAAAGCAAGTCGTTCAAAGTAAAGTCAGAGCGGAAGTTCGCCACTACATTAATTCACTTCAAAGAAATGATGTTTTCTATATCAATGAAGTGGTTCAAAGGGTCATGCAAGTTAGCGACCACTTGATGGATATTGAAATCATGGGACTTTTTGTAGATGGTGTTCAAAGGCAAGTTGCAAACACTTTTCCTGCAAATGATGAATTATTTGTTCCAGGAGAAGTTAGTATTTCATAGGAGGAGAACGAATGGTAGTTTCACAATTTACTGAAAACATGATGGCCAAGTTCCCTTCTTGGATGAAGATGGCCAAAGATACAAATTCTATAGGAGCACAATTTCTAGATGTCTTCGGAGTAACTTTTGACCAATTAAAGCAAGAGATGGATGACACAATAGAAAACTTTTACATTGATACAGCGAACGTCGAAATGGTGGATATTCTTTATAAGATACCGCTAGTTACAGTTGCTGTTGATGATTT
>CAZPFV010000043.1:0-5919 GCA_964585985.1 uncultured Candidatus Saccharibacteria bacterium | reverse complement strand
CTATTATTAAAAGTTAAAAAAGCATAGTTATTGTTAGTGTAAGCTTTTGCAAGAGTATCTAAAAATCTATTTTCATAAAAATTCCCATTTAACCCATGGACGTGAATTGATATTTTTTCGGTAGGTTCATCTGGTGTATATAAAATTCCTGGTTGTTCCACCCCATCAACAGAATTTATTCTTACAAATTCTTGCTTCATATTATTTACCTTTAATTAAACATTATTATTAACCCTATTATTGCTAGTATAATACAAGATACTTTTTGAATGACACTTCTTTTATCTAAATCCTCACTTACTATTTTAGGAAACAATAAAGTACCAATTACCCCAATTATAAAAACAAAAGCACCTTGAAACCCCATTAAAGTATTGGCTAAGGCTAATGGTAACGTCAAAACTGCAAAATTAACTAACAAATTAGCTGTTAGATTTAATACTTCATTGGCTATATTTAATGAAAGAAATAGCTTACCCTTATTCTTTATCAATTTAAAAAAATCATTTCTAAAACTCTTAATACTGATTAAACAAATTCCAATTAGAAATAACCCTATCTGATACCAAAAAGCTACTGCATTATACTCACTATTTCTTGTTGCAAAATCAAAACATGTAAAGTACAGGGAATATAACAAAGATGAAGTTCCCATTAGTAAAAGTGCTACTAACTTGTTTTTGTTTTCTGTTTTACTAAAATCAAACGATATTAATATTGCTGAAGAAATTACAATTAATGCTCCTGTGATTTCTTTTACCTCCAGGGTTTCTTTGAAGAACATTAAGGCAAGAATATAACTAAAAACAGGAATTAATTGGAACATCACAACAACTATCGAAGCATCATTTTTCTCCAAAGCTTTAAAGTAAAAGTATGTTGCTAGTATGTAAAGTATTGCTGCAATAAATATAGCAATCAAGGAGGATAAAGAAATATTTATTTGAAACTTACTTATTAACAACCATATTGGTGATATAACAACTCCCGCTACAAGAGATGAAAACAACAAAAGTGTTTTTACACTACTCTCTGAATCATCTACATTACACAATAAATACTTATCAATATGATTACCAACTGCCCACAGAAACGAGGCAAGAAGTGTGATTACTACCGCTACAGTCATTATTTCCTCCAAACTTAAATAATAGTTTAATTATAAGGTATTTATAGATTTTATTGTCAAAATAAATAAAGGTGATGACAAACACCACCTTCTTAGAATTGTTAGTTTATTAACTCTTTATGCTTTTCTAAACTTTTATTAACATCTACCCAATACCTTCTTAACACTCCCCCGTCCTCATACTTATTTGGAACCTTATTCTCCAATATACCACCCAAAGCAAGAATAGTTCTCCAAGAAGCCGGGTTATTATCATCTGCAGTTATCAGAACCTTCTCAAGGTCAACTTCTTTGCATTTTTGTAAAACCAGATAAAGAAGAACCTTGCTGTATCCCTTCCCTCTTTCAGCAGGTCTAATACCGTAACCAATATTACCACCATACTCAGAAAGATCATCTGTTAGTGGGTAACGAAGGTTTGCCATACCAACGATCTTATTATCACTTTCTCTAATTAGAAAATACGTGCGCCCAGGGGATCTATTTGGAGGACATGTTTCTTGATTTTTCTCCAACTCCAACTTTTCTAACCAACCTTCATAATCCTCATACCAGCTATCTAAACTGCCGCTACCATTAATGTCCGATCCCGCATCAAAATGTTCGGTTATATACTTAATAGCCTCCTGTTTTCTTTCCAAAGTAGGTTCTTCTAAATAGAACTTTCCCATGATTTTTACTCTATCTCCTTTTTTATAGTAACTTCATCAAGCTTTCTAACATCTTTTCCTTTTCTTCGCAAGAATAATAACCATCAATATGTCCTGTTAACGAACCTTCTTTAAAAACTAATAAAGAAGGTAATTCCTTAATATCGTACTTTGCTAAAATCGCATCATCAGCCTCTACTTTGTAAAAGAGTGTGCTATCAGGCAAATCTTCTGTTAATTCCTTTATAGGTATAGATTTCAATAAACACTCAATAGAATCGTCGTTGTAAGCTTCTATTAGAACAATATCACTGGTTTTTGATTTCTCTTCTATATCTTTTGGATCAATTATAAAAAAATCTGAAAGAGGCATAGCACCATAACGATCAACAAATAAGTCCTTTATGGTTCTTTTGTCATCATCTATTTCCTTTTTTAGCCTTTTATATTCTTCTTCATCTTTAGCTACTTTTATAGCTTGTACGGGACACTCCTTTTTACATAAACCGCATGCAACACACTTGTCGTTATCAATAACAATTTGTTTCTTCTCATCGTCATATGATAAAGCTCCTGTTGGACAAACAGCAATACCGCCACATTCTTTAGCATTATCACAAATTTTAAAATTAATTAGCACCGCCATAAATTAATCCTCCTTTTTATATACTATATATCTAACAATATCTTCAAAACACAAGTTAGTTAACATTTTCTGTGTTTCAAGAATTTCATTAATTTGATTAATCATTTGTTCTCTTTCTTTAATTGTAGAGGGAGTTTTTATGTCTGACCACCAAGATAACATCTCATTTTCCATTTCTTCTTTACTATTAAAAGGTATTTTATTAACAGCAACATCATTTACCACTACTTTATACCTATTTTCTTTCATTACTTTCTCTATTAATTCATTAGACTTTTTTATTCTTAAAGAATGATTTTCATCTGGATTAAAAACTTTAAACAGCTCGCAACATAAATTTTCTGGTAATTCTTCAATAAAACACACTATGTCACTCAAACGGATCATTTCTTTCAAAGCAGTATTTTTCAAGTCTAGATCAATTGTGCCAGAAGACATATCAATTTCATGAAAAGTATTAACAGATATAACTAAATCAAACTGCTTGTCAGGAAATTCCATTTTACAAGCATCCATCAAATGAAATTCAACATTTTTTAAATCTCCTAAATTCTGTACAGCATTGTCATAACATTCTTTTGAAATATCAATTGCATCTAAATGGTTACAATAAGAAGCAAATTTTTTTGTATAAATTCCACTTCCAAAACCAATTTCTAAACATCTATCACAAGTTAAATATTCTGATAAGTCGTCATACATGTTATCAAAACTCTTCATGTTATTTTTTCCTTAATATATTTACAATATTTACCAATCTTTCCACAAAAATATCAATTTCCTCTTTTGTATTGTATTTTCCTAAACTAACCCTAATAGGACTGTAATTGTCTAAATCAGCATTACAAGCAGTTAAAACATGAGAGGGTTCAGCAAGTTCAGAATTGCAAGCAGATCCTGTAGATACATAGATATTAAATGATTCTAGCATTAACAATAACTTATCAGATGCAACATCTTTAAACGCTATACTAGATGTGTTTGGCAACCTATTTTCTAAATCTCCGTAAATAAAAACATCATCAATATTATCTTTAATCTCTTTCTCCATATAATCTCTTAGGTTTCTCAGTCTATCATTGGAATTTTGATCATCCCTTAGTATTAGTTCTGCTGCTTTACCCAACCCAATTATATAAGGCACATTCTCTGTTCCCCCTCTTCTGTTCTTCTCCTGATGACCAAAAACTAAAGGTATAAAAGGAACCCCCTCTCTAACATACAAAGCCCCTACCCCTTTTGGTGCGTGTATTTTATGACCGGACAGAGATAACATATCAATATTCATATCTTTAACATCAATTCCAATTTTTCCTACTGCCTGAACGGCATCACAATGAAACAAAATATTATTCTTTTTTGCTATTTCCCCTATTTCTTTTACGGGGTAGATATTACCGATCTCATTATTGGCCATCATACACGTAATTAAACAGGTGTTTTCAGTAACAGAAGCACTGAGTTTTTCTAAATCAATTCTTCCAGATGTATCCACAGGCAAATAGGTAATACCATACCCAATACTTTCAAGGTATTTCATTGTTTCTATTATTGAAGAGTGCTCTACTTTTGTTGTAATTATGTGCTTCTTTTCAGGAAAAACTTTAACAGCACTCATAATAGCTGTTACATTGCTTTCACTTGCACAACTTGTAAAAATTATTTCATCTTTATTAGCATTTATCAGCTTAGCTATATTTTCCCTTGCTTTGGATATTTCATTCTTAACTTCTTTTCCAAAAGAATATGTACTGCTAGGATTACCAAAATTTTCACTGAAAAAAGGCAACATTGCACCTAGTACTTCATCATCACATTTTGTGGTGGCATTGTTGTCTAAGTATATTTTTGAGTTCATGGGTAATTCTCCCAAAAAATTTAACTATCGGTATTATATTACAAATATTTTCCAATTTATATTCATACTATACTTTTTCAACAGGTAAAAACGTTGTAATGACAATTTGAAAAACTCCAAAGACAGTGTTAATATACGACCTATAATATTTAAAACAATAGAAAAGGAGAGAAAAATGAGTAGTAGTAAAACGAAAAAAAGAATTAAATCTTCCGGTAGGTTTGCGGATAGTCTCCGTCGCGATCTACATGAAGTATTGATGATGGAAGCAAAAAGCAATAACGAGAAGGTAGCGGGAGCTAAATCCTTTGATGAATGTGTAAAGCTCCACCGTTCAATTCATAGGTCAGAGGAAAATCTTCTCCAAAGAGTTGCAATAAAAGCCTTGGGGTATGCTAAGTCTTTTGATGAGTGCATGCAAGCCTATTCTTTATTTGGTACGGGAGAAAGGGACGAACCTTATAAAATCAAGGCTTTAGAGAAAGCTTTAGGATATGCTGAATCATTTGAAGAGTACATGAAAATTTACGAACTTGGCATTAGATACCCAGATTTTGTAATGAAAACTGTTGAAAAAGTTCTCAAGAAAGCTAACTCTTTTGATGATTGTGTGAAGATATACAAACTACCACAACATAAGATATACGTAGAAACAGATATGAAAATTCTTGAGAAAGCTTTGGGATATGCTGGATCTTTTGACGAATGTATGTGGGTTTACATGTTATCTCCACTGGGAACAAACCTTGAGAAAAGTGCTCTTGAAAAAGCCTGTGAAGAGGCTACTTCTTTAGATGAGTACTTAAAAATCTACGGATTGGCCCCATATGGCAGTGATCTTGAGAAAAAAGCTCTTAAATTAATAAACTCTTTTGAAAAAATTGGAGTTATTGCAACCAGTTATTTTGATAAGTGCTTAAAAATCTACAATACAGAAGATGGGAAAGTACCTGCTGAAATAGCTACTGGAATAACTGCCAAGGAACTTCTTGAGAAAGCTTTAGGGCATGCTGAATCTGTGGACGAGTGTCTCAAAATATACATATCAATTACAAAAGACGATGTAGAAACAAAAGATCTTGAAACCAGAGCTTACAAAAAAGCTGCAAAAATAGCCGGTAATTCATCAGAAAAACGTGAAAGAATTATTAGAGAAATGCCACCATGGGGAGGTGTAAAAATATGAGATACGAATTAAGTCATTAAATGACAATGACCCTAGTTTAAAAACAAAAACTAGGGTCTTTTTTAAATTTCCCAAACTGGACAAATCTATGACTATAGGGTATAATTGCAGCAATTGACAAAAAGAGATAAAAGGAGAGAAAAATGAAAAAGGGAATAAAACTTTTCCTTCATTTATTAGTGTGCGCTGGCGGGACAGCGCTCATATTAAAAAAACTGGTTAGCGTTTTTGAAAACGCTGCACCGTTCTCACCCAACGCAAACCCAATTATGTTCTCTATCCTGTTTGGGTTTGTGGCCATGTTTGGGATACTGTTTACGATAGCTCCTTTCATAAAGGAGACTAAGAAACAGGAACCCAAACCCATGGCAACGCCAAAAAAATGGTAATGTCGCCAAAAACAAGTCCGGAGATAAGATCTACAAGATCCTCCGGACTTTTTTTATTTTA
>CAZPFV010000042.1:0-5926 GCA_964585985.1 uncultured Candidatus Saccharibacteria bacterium | reverse complement strand
AGGGTAACATCTTTCTTACCTCCTACTAATACAATCCAACCAGTTTGCATTGCTTCATATATATCGTAATCTCCTGGGAGAAGATTTGTAAATTCATAATATCCAGCACCATTAGTAGTAGTAGATATGTCACCTTCACTTAATACTCCATTTCCATCTTTATCAATAAATATTGTCCAGCCACTAACTGGAGTTCTGTCATTTGTTGTGGTATTAGAGTTGTCTGCATCATTTAACTTGTAACCAGAGATCTTGCCATATTTAGTATTAGTAATAGTGCAAGACTTAGTTTCTCCTAATGCTAAAGTAATAGTTCCATCTGAAGAACAATCTCCTGTTATGACAGCGTTGTAATCTGTATCGGTCTCTTCTGAAACAGTGTATGTGCCTGCATTAAACCCTGTTTGCTCTCCACTGATTACTTTTGTACTATTAACATAGAGATCAAATTCACTTGCCCCTTTACCACCACCTACAACTATCTTTGTAACAGTAAGCTTAGGTTGAATATCAGAGTTTGTGATTGTACAGGTTGTAGATTGACCTAAACCTAATGCTATCTGATTATTTCCATTAACTGTTGCATTATCACAACTCCAATTACTTGCACTGTATCCTGTTACACCTCCTGATTCACTTAGAGTATATGTTCCTGCTTTGAAATCAGTTCCACTTGTTGCTCCACCACTACCAGATATAGTTGTTAATCCAGTAGCTGTTAATGTCCAATCTGTTGCTTTTGCGTTCCCACCATAGTTATTGTTTACTTCTTTTACTAATGTAAGAGATGGTGCAATATCATCATTTGTTATTGTACATGTAGCTGTACCACCACTTGGAACTACAACCCCAGAGCAATTATCATAGCTGATTTTATAGCCATCAACTGCATTTTCAATTATGGTGTAGGTTCCGGCGTCTACAGTTATCTCATTTATAGCATCGGATTCAAAAGAAATATTACTACCATCACCAATCTTGAATGAAAAGTCTGTAACGTTCTTGGTACCTCCATTATCGTTTATAAGAACTTTTTTAACGATGAGGGTACCTGTTTTTACTTTATTATAAAAAGTACAAGTTGTTGTTTCTCCAGGTTCTACCACAATAGCTGTATTATTAGTAGTCCCTTTATCACATTCAACTCTGTCAAAATCCCAACCGTCAGGTATATTTGTTTCAGAAATAGAATATGTATTACCAGGAATTAACCTATCTGAGGTTATCGAAGCTGTACCATTTACAGTTGTTAAAGAAGTTATTTTAAAATTACTATCAAAAGTAAATGTTCCATCCCCACCAGTTGTTTTCTTAATAATGTTTATATAACCTGCAACTACACCTTTATACCAGCTAGAATCCTCATCTGTTACAGTACCAGATTCTTCTGTAGTACTATATTTACCTATCACAGTAGCTTTATTAGTATAATCTCCGTTAATTACTTTCCCTGTTGCGGTACAAATCACCGGATTTGATTCTACAGGAAGAGATACAATTTGATTATTTCCTTCTCCACAATTAATCTGTACTCCCTGATCATCAGTAACTACAATATCTGTCAAACCAACATTTCCAATATTTTGAACTATATACTGCCAAGTTACGTCATCTCCTGCAAAAAGGGTTGGTGCATCTGCTTGGCTCTTTATATCCAACCCATTTGTTAGCTTCTCTATACTAATCGCAGGATCAGGTACAAGAGCAGAAGAAAGTCGACCTACTAAAATAGCAGAACTTTCCTTACTTTCTTCTGTAACAAATTGAGTAACTGTATTGCCATCAGGATAGAATTCCTTGAATCCTTCTATAACAAGGGTATATTTAGTATCACCAATCATAAAGTAGGTTTCTTTTGGATCGGCAGTAAATTTGAAAGTAATTTTGTCATCACAAGGAGTTAAAGACCATTGATAGCTTTTACAAGAACCAGAGCTATTAGAGGTCTCCTCTATCTCGAAATCATAATCAAAGGTAACTGTATTAGTCTCATTATTCTCTATATCTGGTCTCGCGAAATTAAGAGTTAACCGAAGAGTCGCTCCTGTTGCTGCGGTTCCACTAGATATTGGGAAGTTTATGTGAGTAAGCATTCCAAGATAAAAAGTTTCTCCTGTATCAAAAGATTGAAGACCACTATCTGTGAATCTTAAACCACTATTGGGAGAACCAGAACCCCATCTAATCTCATTACTATTTATACCAGAATGACCGCTTCCCCCAGATATCTTTGTCCATCTTCCCTGAACAGAGCTTAGAGCTACTGGGTCTGATGGATCGTTATTTACAACGGGCAAAGATATTACTCTAATAGCATTATTTATTACATAATCTGATGTGTTAACACCTCCTGTACAATTCGCTCCATTGTATG
Organism: uncultured Candidatus Saccharibacteria bacterium; assembly: GCA_964585985.1. Taxonomy (GTDB): domain Bacteria; phylum Patescibacteriota; class Dojkabacteria; order SC72; family SC72; genus UBA2259. The sequence goes on along the minus strand of CAZPFV010000042.1, from coordinate 3,552 downwards.
CTCGTAAACTTAAACTATATACCCCCGCTGTAGCAGGAGCTTGAATACTAAAAGATTTTGTATATGTTCCACTTGAAGTCTCATCTGCAGTATCAACACAAGTCCAATCTCCACTTCCTATCTTATACTGAGAAGATCTCCAATCATTATTGGAACCATATTCACTTGTAGTAACCGTCATAGTTACAACTATATTGGTGTTTGGTAATACCGTAACTTGTGATGCTCCATTTACCCATGCTGTTCTTAAATTAGGAGCTGGAGAAGTTACTATAACTATTGTGAAATGATCTATATCTCTAATCTTTACAGTATCTTTCTCCTTAACAAATTCATTATCTAAAGGCATTACATTAGTAAAAATATCCTCTCTCTCTTCAACATACACTATCTTCACATTATCCTCTGTAGATGGTAATTCTAAATCATACTCAAAAGTACCATTCTCCATATCAGTAGTAATATCATACGCCTTCTCACTAACTGCTCCTGTAGCATCCATCTCTTCCTGAGTAAGTATAATCTCCTCTATAGTAAGCTTAGAGGGATTCTCTGGTAACTTAGTAAAAATTACTCTTACTCTACTATTATGTGGTGAAATATATGTCTTACCCAATTCAATATCATCATATGTCGTAGCAGTATCCCCATGAATAACCCAAGTAGGAGGAGAGACAATCTCTTTGATAGGAGTATCGGTTACAATAACGGGTTCCTCAACAACAGATTCTTCTACAGTAGGAGGTACTTCCTCCTCCTCCAAAACAACCTCTTGTTCGAGTAAAGACTCTTCGGGAATCTCTTCCTGTACAATAGGTGCAGCATCCTCTTGCGAATACTCTTCAATAACTTGACCTATTGCCATAGATGGGGGTACAAATGAATAGAAAACGACAAACAAAGAAACAAAAATCTTGTATAAAGATTTCTTAAATGCTCTCTTCATATAAATAAATATTATAAATTTATTTTTAATCAGAGATCTATGTTGTAAGACGGGCAGACCTTAAAATCAACAAAACCTCTTTCATTAACCTGTCTGTCCAAGCCTATCCTGTAATAGACCCATATTGAATACCGTCTACTAACAAGGACTCTCAGAACTGTCTCATTATATAACCTACATATATTGAAGTCAATGGGAAGCAATACACCTTCGATATACCCCGAAACGAACAACCCTATAACATGAAGAAGGTGCTAGCTATTATATTTACTCTCTTTGTAAAGCCTACCCCTCTTTTTCATAAGCTCCTTCCAAGTACCACTCTCAACAATATGACCCCTCTCTAAGAAATATATCTTATCAAAAAGATCTAACAAATCAGTATCTCGAGTAATCAATATTACCGTTCTATCAGGACCTGCAAATTTTAAAACACCCCTAATTATCTTCTCTCTAGAGAATCCATCTATAAAGGTGAAGGGCTCATCTAAGATAAATATTTTTCTATTCCTATACAACATTCTAGCAATAGCTAATCTCTGCCAGTACCCAGGAGAAAGCTCCTTACCATCAAGATATTTACCTAATTTTAATTTATCATTAATACCTTCTCGTTTCATAAAGGCATCTATCTCACAAATCTTTATAACCCTGTTATACAAATCTTTATTTATTCCCTTTCTGTTTCCAGCCAATGTAATATTCTCTCTAATACTAAAACTGTAATTAACAAACCCCTGAAATGTAACAGCTATCTTACTCTTTACTTCCCCTCTATCCAATTCTCTTACAGAGTATCCACCCATTAGATAATCACCTGAAGTAACCTGATACAAACCCGTTAGCATTTTAATTATAGTACTCTTCCCTGAACTATCTCCTCCAAAAAATGCCACTTTCTCTCCTGCACCAATTTTAAAGGATAGGTCTTCTAAAACCTTTCTTGTCGGCTCATCAGGATATGCAAAATCTAATTTCAAAAATTCAATATCTGGAGTCCCCTTAGGTAGCTTCTCAAAACCGTGGGCAATATCACCAAAACCTTCATGATTTATAAATTCAAAATATTTTGATGTATATGAGAGATAGTTATCTAACAAAGCAAATGTGTTAAATACTTCAAACGAACTTGTATATACAACATCTATATAATTAAAAAGAACACTGAATGTACCAATTGTAATCTTTTGAGCAATTGCGTAAGCAATCAAATATACTACATAAGTATATTTAAATAGCTGACCAACTACAGATCCAAATACTTCATCTATTGTAAAATGTTTACGCCTGTAAAAAAGGCCCTTTAAATATCCATCTTTCTCCTTAGTAAACTTCTTTCTGAGAGAATCAAATGTATTGTTTGCTCTTAACTCATTAAAGTTCCCAATATCCATACCTAATGTAAAGTAGATATAATTGGTAAGTTTTAGAACCTCCATATTCCTATCGTTATATAGCTGTATTGTTTTTCTATTAAACATACAAAGAAGAACTTCAGGAAGAACAAAAAGAGAAAGAAGTAGCACTGACCAACCTAGATGAGAAGAGAGAATTACATATGCTGTAACCCCTCTAGCTAATTGATATATGATCGTAGAGAATGATTCATATGAGGATATTAGATTGTTAATTGAGTAGTTAGGGATATATTCAATTAAATTGAGTAACTTAGGCTTTTCAATATCTTGAAGATTAATATTTGATACTTTTGTTAACATTTCAACATTAGTATCTCTCCATACCTTATCCGCAATATTGTTTTGTAAATTAATTCTAACCTTCTCCCCTATGCTAGCAAATATCCAAAGAAGGAGAGATATACAAAGGTAGTAGAAAGACTCGGTTGCAAAATATTTTTCTAAATCAAATACTTCAAAACTCTGAATTACTTGTACAATGGAGTCTAGAAATTTACCCGTTACTGTAATAGCTACCATTTCAGAGATAGTAACAACAATGAAGAGAAAATCTTTAACAAGTACATCTCTAGTATATTTAGTATAAAAGAACTTGATTACATACCACAGGGTCTTTACTTTTTCTTGTATAATACTGTTCATCTATAATTATAATATCATGTAGAAATGGTAAGGGATAATAAATACTTAGAAAATTTACTATATGACCTTTGGAAGAATAATTTTTGTGATATTGCAAGACCAAATCTCGTGGTAATTAAATTTGGTAAGCACTCTAAAAGGCAGTTAGGTAGTATACGATTAATTAAAGACAGGGAGACCTTTGAAAGGTATGTTAAGAAGTACAAATTGAATAGCGATATATTTGATAGCAAAACAGTATCCTTAATTAATGTAACAAGATACTTTACATACGATTATGTTCCTGAGTATGTTGTAAAAGCGACAGTAGCCCATGAATTATGCCACTATACCCATGGTTTTAGCTCCCCATTAGAAAAGAAATATAGGTACCCCCATCAAGGAGGCATTATTCAAAAGGAACTAGACTCAAGAGGACTTCTAGGTGTCTACACAGATTCAAAGAAATGGATTAAAGATAATTGGCTATCCGTCATTTCATAAATAAGAACTCTTACTCTATACATTTTCATATCTCTGCCCAGTACAATTCTTAAACATGGAACA
>CAZPFV010000041.1:0-5937 GCA_964585985.1 uncultured Candidatus Saccharibacteria bacterium | reverse complement strand
GATTTCGCGGAGTGACTGGAGTTCAGACGTGTGCTCTTCCGATCTGGCAGACTTTATCTGTTAGAGAATTACTGTATATTATGCTTATTGACTCTAATAATGGAGCATCTGAAGCACTTGCTAGAAAGATGGGAAGAGATGAAATAATTAAAAAGATGAATGATAAGGCAAGGTTATGGAAAATGACTAATACTTATTATTTTAATCCTTCTGGCTTAGATTTATTTGCAAGAGAAGAAGCTAATATGACTTCTGTTCATGATTTAGTGGATTTGGTGGTAACGATTATGCGTGATTATCCTTTAATATCGGAGATACTTAGCCTTGACTGCTCTTTAATTCAGGACAAGAATGGTTTTTATCATAATTTAAGCAATACAAATACATTAATCAATTATAATGAAAGGGTTTTGTGGGGGAAGACTGGGTTTACAATGAAAGCAAATGGGTGTCTTGTGATGGTTTCATTGCCTGAAAATTTCTTATTTTCCCAAAAAAGGTATATAATTGATATTGTATTGGGATCTGATGATAGATTTGAAAGTATGAAGAAGATAATTAATTGGCACGATAATCAATTTAAATGGTAAACTATGACTGATTTTGTTTTTAATGCGATTAAGGTTTTAACATTGACTGTTTTAGCATCTATAATAGGTTTTGTTGTTTCGTATTATTTAATTCCTTTTTTGAATAAAATAAAGTTTTGGAAGAAAGAAGCTAGGCAGAAAACAATTGATGGAAAAGAGGCGTCTGTTTTTTTAAGTATGCATTCAGATAAAGAAACAAGTACTCCAAGAGGAGGAGGGATTGTGATTTGGTCAAGTATTTTGATAGTGGTTTTGATTGTTATGTTGATTGATATTTTACCTATTGATGTTTGGTGGTTGAAGAAGTTGAACTTTATATCAAGAGAGGAAACATGGATTCCTTTGTTTGCCTTATTTTCAGCATCTTTAATTGGTCTTGTTGATGATATTTTTGTTGTTTATGGAAGAGGGAAGTATATTGGAGGAGGATTATCATTCAAAGCAAGGCTTTTGTATGTTTTGCTCATTGGTTTTATCGGTGGAGCTTGGCTTTATTTTAAATTAGATTGGCATTCAATACATATTCCTTTATTGTTTGATTTTCCACGAGGATTTGATCTTGATGTGGGTATTTTTTATATTCTTTTCTTTGTAATAGTGGGGCTAGCTTCTTGGGCTAGTGGTGTAATTGATGGAATAGATGGGCTTGCTGGAGGAACTTTTAGTTCTATATTTGCTGCTTTTGGTTTTATTGCTTTTGTTCAAGGACATTATGATTTAGCTGTCTTTTGCATGATAATATTTGGTGTACTATTCAGTTTTTTGTGGTTTAATATTCCTCCGGCGCGATTCTATATGGGAGAAACTGGGATATTGGGGTTGACAATGACAATGACTGCTGTTGCTTTTATTACTGATTCTGTGATGGTTTTACCAATTATTGGAGGACTACTTGTCTTAGAAGCTGGCTCAGTAATAGTGCAATTACTATCAAAGAAGATTAGAAAAAAGAAAATTTGGAAATCAACTCCCATTCATCATCATTTTGAAGCAATTGGATGGAAGCCATATCAAATAACTATGAGATTCTGGTTTATTGGTGTGATATTAGCAATGCTTGGTGTAGCAATAAGATTAATTAGATAAATATGGAAAAAAAGAAATTAACAGAACTAAGAAAAACTTATCCTGACTTTTATTATGACTCATATCATTACACGGTAAAGACTGATGAGCTATTAGTTTCTTTTTGTTTTATTGCTGGTGATATTGAGTTTAAACCAAGTGTTTCTATAAAGTTTAATTCAGAAATAAAGGTTGCTAAGAAAAACATTGAAGCAATGGAAAAATTGATTTTTCATTTAGGAATGATTGAAATGTTTAGTTATTGGAAGGCTTTTTGTTCAAAAAAGATTATTGTTAAGGCTGGTTATTTGGATAAGAATCAATTGGACTGGTGGAAGGATTTATTAATTAATGGAATGGGACAGTATTTTTTTGAGAATAAGATTGATTTTACCAAAGACAGCTTTTTAGAAATTTATTGTGATGCAGAGTATAAGGCTAATGATGTTTTTTCTAATCCTAATGCTTCTGGAGTATTGCTACCTATTGGTGGAGGTAAAGATTCAGCGACATCAATTGAATTATTGAAGAAGGTTGATTGCAAGATTACTCCTTTTGTTTTGAACAATAATCGCAATACAAAGAAAATGATTGAAGTAGCTAAATTAAGTGAAGCCATTGTTGCGACTAGAGAGATAGAAAAGGGCTTATTAAAACTAAATCAAGAAGGTTGTCTCAATGGACATACTCCTTTTGTAGCATATTTATCTTTTCTAGGTTTATTAGTTTGTATGGTTGAAAAAAAGAAGTATTTGGTTTTATCAAATGAAAGAAGCTCAAATGAAGGAAATACATTTTTTAAGGGAAAGGAAATTAATCATCAGTATTCTAAGACAGTTGATTTTGAGAAGAAGTTTAGAAATTATGTAAAAAAATATCTTATTAATGATTTAGAATATTTTAGTTTATTGAGACCTCTTTATGAATTGCAAATTGCTAGAATTTTCTCAAAGAATTCTCATTATTTTGATGTATTTCTTAGTTGTAATGAAGCTCAAAAGACTTATTCTGGAACTAAAAAGAAAACAGGAAAATGGTGTGGGAGTTGTTCCAAGTGTTTATTTGTTTATATTATTTTGTCACCTTTTTTAAATAAACTTGAAATGAATTCAATTTTTAAAAAGGATTTGTTTGAAGACAAAGATTTAATTCCAATTATGCTTGAGTTAGTTGATGAAAAAAAAGTTAAACCACTTGAGTGTGTGGGGACAAAAAAAGAATGTTTAGTTGGATTGTATTTAAACTGGAAAAATAATGATTTGTTAGGGTTAAAACAACCAATCCTTTTGGACTATTTTGGAAAAAAGGTGATGATAAATCATAATAATTTAGAAAAAGAAGCAGATAAAATGCTTAATAACTGGGATAAAAAGAATTTTGTGCCAGTTGATTGGGCGAATGAGATATATAAATATGAATAAAAATAAATCATTTACATTAATTGAATTATTAGTTGTTATTGCAATAGTGGGCATATTAGCAGCAATTGTTGTTATTGCTTTAGGAGACGCTCAAGACGCTAGTAGGGATGCAGCAAGAAAAGCTGATATTAATCAATTAGCAAAAGCACTTATGATTGGAAAAACAAAAGATTCTGAACTGTCTCTTCCTGAAGAGACGTGTAGTATTGGCTTTGATTGTTCTAATAGTGTAGTTGATTTGCTTGGCACTGCAAGTATTATAACAGATCCTATTTCTTCAAAAAGTTATACATATTCTTCAGATGGTAATCATTTTCGTATAATTGCCGAATTGTCAAATGAAGATAATTATTGTTTTAATTCTCAAAACGGTTCTTTCGGCATTAGTAATTGTACCCTGTATTCTTCTGGAGGAGGGGCGACTAATAATTGTGATGAAAATTGGATTGAAATTCCTGGAACTGAAAAATGCGTAATGAAGTACGAAGCAAAAATACAAGGAGTGGATGATGGGGAGCAAGTATATAATGCTTCTTTTGTGGCTGAATCTCGTGCATCTGGGACTCCTTGGACGATTATTACTCATCAACAAGCAAAAGATGCATGCAATGCAATTGGTGCTCATTTAATAACAAACAATGAGTGGGTGACGATTGCAAGAGATATTGAAGTTAATCATGCTCAGAATACTAATGGATCAACTTATTATATTGGACATAATGATGGAATGCCTTTTTTAGTGTTAGCCGCTTCTACTGATGATGAAGACGGTTATTATGGCACAGGAGATTCTGCCAAGAAAGACGGATTTAAGTTTTCTCTAATTGAGAAAGCAAAAGCTATTGCTGTGAGTTGTGAAGATGTACGGGACCCAGTTCTTCAGAAAAGAGTATATAAATTAACTAATGGTGAAGTTATTTGGGATTTTTCTGGTAATGCCGAAGAGTGGGTTAGTGAAACAATTGAACCAGAGGATAGGCCAGAAGGGCCTACTACATGGGGAATAAATTTTGTGGATGTAACAAATTGGAAAGGTTTAAATCCATCAGATTATTTACCACTTGATACCTATACTTATGGGCTTGTTGGAAATTTGTATTTGGGAAATGAGCCACCAGGGACAATAGGATATGTAAGAGGAGGTAATTTTTGGAGTTGTGAAACGGAAGTTGGGGTACATACGCTTAGAATGGACAGGGGAATAATTGATATTGATACATCCAGAGGGTTTCGATGTGTAAAGTCGTTTAATTAAACAAATGAAAATACAAGACTTAAAGAACAAAAAAGTATTAATTTTAGGATTAGGAAGAGAAGGTTTTGATACTTATATATATCTGAGAAAGCTTTTTCCTGAAAAAAGATTAGCTATTGCTGACACAAGAGGGGTGTTGCAGTTTGATGATTTTGTGCAGAAAAGTTTATTGGCAGATAAAAATTTGGATTTATGTCTTGGGTTAAATTATTTATCTTGTTTAAATGATTATGAGGTGATTATAAAGTCTCCTGGGATTAGATTGGCAGACTTTAAGAATGATCTTTCTGATGGTATTATAATCACAAGTCAAACAAATATTTTTTTTGATAATTGTCCTGCGATAATAATAGGGATTACGGGAACAAAAGGCAAAAGCACCACTTCTACACTATTGTATGATTTATTTAAAAATAATGGAGATGATGTGTATTTGCTTGGAAATATAGAAAAGCCTGCTTTGTCTTTTCTTGATGTAGTTAATAAAGATTCAATTATTGTTTATGAATTGTCTTGTCATCAATTGCAATTGTTGAAAAAAAGTCCAAAAATAGCTATTTTTTTAAACTTTTTCCCTGAACACTTAGATTATTATGGAGATATGGATGAATATTTTAAAGCAAAAGCGAATATTTTTTTACATCAAAAAGAAGGTGATTGTTTGATATATAATTCAGATATTGAAGAAATAGAGAAAATGAAAGAACTGATTGTTTCAAAAAAGATTATTATTGATTCTAATGAATGCAATGTTATTTGTGACAGCGATAATGATTTAAAAAAGATTACAAATGAAGTAAATATTGCAGCAGTTATTGAGGTTGCAAGGATATTTGGTATTTCAAATGATGCTATATTAAGGACCTTGAGGGGTTATAAAAAGCTACCTCATAGGTTGGAATATCTTGGAAATTATAATGGAGTTGATTTTTATGATGATTCTATTGCTACTATCCCCGAGGCAGTAATATATGCTTTAAGTGTTTTGGGTGAAAAAGTGGAAACAATAATACTTGGAGGTTTGAATAGGGGTATTGAGTTTGATAAATTAGCTGATGAATTAATTAATAGCAAAGTAAGAAATTTAATACTTTTTCCTGAATCTGGAAAAGTTATAAAAGATTGTATTATGCGGAAGGCAAGCAATATTTCTTTTAATTTCTTTGAAGTTGAGACAATGAAGGATGCTGTGGTAATTGCTTTTGAAAATACTGAAAAAGGGAATATATGCTTATTGTCTCCTGCTTCTCCAAGTTTTAATTTATTTAAAGACTATAAGGAGAGGGGTGAAGCATTTAAAAATTCAATAAAGCAATATGCCAGTAAAGAAAAAGCTTAAACCAAATATAGCACTATTAGTTGTAATATTCTTCCTTTTGTTGACAGGTTTGCTGATTTTAGCTACTGCTTCTGCTCCATATTCTTTATCTAAAGGATTGTCTCCTGAGCATTTAATCAAAAGTCAATTAACGCAAGGGGTTTTGTTTGGGGTGATTGGAGGGATTTTTGCTTATTTTATTCCAGTTTCCTTTTTTAAGAAATATAGTTTTTGGATTTTTATAGCAGTATATATTTGCATGTGGCTTGTTTTTGTGCCTGGCTTTGG
>CAZPFV010000040.1:0-5953 GCA_964585985.1 uncultured Candidatus Saccharibacteria bacterium | reverse complement strand
TTAAATATACCCTATTCCTTTTATTTCTGTTATTCTTTTCTTAATGCCTTATTACATAAAGCTTCCTCACAAATTTTTATATTGGTGGTTTGTAAAAACACCATTAAAGATACTTAAAGTTGGGATTATACTTTTGGCTGGGTTTGACAATACAATTTCTTTCACTGATAACATAAAACTCCTTTTTGTACCTTTGTTTGGTCTAACTAACTTTACAGGCAGAATGGTCAGTTTTTTTACCAGAATATTCATGATTTTTATAGGAATGATATTAATGTTTTTTGCTCTAATAGCGTTAATAATATCCCCTATGATATGGTTTGCCACACCATTTTTTATTTTTAAATACTCTTCTCTTGTTTACGTAACGCTCTATTTTGTTTTTCTATATCTTGTATTTATATACATAAACTTAAATAAACCATCTAAAAAAATCTCACAAATATCCACACAACAATCAAAAATAAGGTCTTTCAGGCCTAAACCAGCCTATATATTAAAAAACACGAGCAAGGATACAAAATTAATTCTTCTCGAACTTTTTAAAGACGAGCAAATAAAACATTTACTTAAGAAATGTGAGTTAGATATTCCAGAATTTGAAGAAAAAATACTTAATGCACAGAGCTCAAAAATTGACGACATAGTAGGAAGTAGTTTTGAAAAAGCTAAAACTAACTCTTCAAGATATGTTGAATTAGAACATCTTTTTATAGCAATAATAGAAAATATACCAAATATAAACACACTTCTTTTAATATTTAACTCAAGTTTTGACATCATTAAGAAATCTGCTTTCTGGATAGTAAATCAAAGAGAAAATAAAGAAAAACAATATATATGGCAAGACGGATACATAAAACCTCCTTCTGGAGGAATAGGGAAAGGTATGTTAGGTAGAGTAACACCAAATCTGGATAAAATTTCTATAGATATAACAAAACAAGTAAAAAGAGGGCAAATCAAAAATGTTATAGGAAGGGATTCAGAGATAAAACAAATAGCAGATATATTAGACAGCGAGAAGAATGATATTCTGATGATAGGTGAATCTGGGGTTGGTAAAACATCCATAGTGAATGGTATAGCTTACGAGATAATGACAGGGACCGAACATAAAACTCTAAGAAATAAAAGAGTAGTTAGTATAAACGTAGGTCTCCTAACTTCCGAGAACAAAGAGTCGGGAAATGTTTCGGATAAGATATCATTAGCACTAGAAGAAGCAGATGGTTCGGGAGATATAATACTTTTCATTGATGAAATTCAAAATCTCATCACGGGAATGGGTGAAGAAGGAGGTTATAACTCAACAATACTGTCAGTTCTAGAAAGTCATATATCAAGACAAAGAATAAGACTTATAGGGGCAACATCTATATCAAATTATAGAAAATATATAGAACCGAATGAGGCAATATCCAGACTGTTTCATATAGTAAAAATTGAGGAAAACTCAAGGGAAGATACTATAAGTATAATGGAGGAGAAAGCCGAGGATATTGAATATAGACATGAGGTTTTTGTAACTCTTCCTGCCATAATATCCTGTATAGATCTATCAGAAAAGTTAATTGGGGATAGGGTGCTACCAGATAAAGCTATAGATGTGCTGGAAAGAGCTGTTACAACTTCAAAAAGTACTACAAAATACATAACATCAGATGTCATAGAAAAAGAAATCTCAGCTATGACTAACATTCCCGTTACGGCAATAAGTGAATCTGAAACAGAAAAGCTACTAACGCTTGGGGAAAAGATGAGGCGCAGGGTGATAGGTCAAGATGAAGCAATAGAAAAAATAGCTATGGCCATACAGAGGTCTAGGGTTGGGATGAAAGATAGTAACAAACCTATGGCAGGTTTCTTGTTTGCAGGTATGACGGGGGTAGGAAAGACAGAAACAGCCAAATCCTTATCCGAAATATATTTTGGAAGTGAGGATAATATGGTAAGACTAGATATGAGTGAGTATCAACAATTAGATAGTATGAATAGGATAATAGGCTCCCCCGACGGAGATACATCTGGGTCTCTAACCGAAAGGGTACGAAACAATCCTTTCTGTGTTGTTTTAATTGATGAAATAGAAAAAGCCCACCCAAATATCCTTTTAACTTTTTTACAAATGCTTGATGAAGGTAAACTAACAGATACATCTGGTAGGGAAACTAACTTTGCAAATACAATAATAATAGCCACTAGCAATGTCGGTACAAAATCTATTCAATCGATAGCGGAGAAAGGGGGGAATTATGAACAAATACAATCCTCCGCCATGATAGAAATAAGAGAAAATTTTGCACCGGAACTTTTAAACAGATTTACAGCAATAATAGTATTTAATCAGCTTTCAAAAGATAATCTCAAAGATATTACAAAACTATTATTAAAAAAAGTGGAAGAACTATCCAAAGAAAAAGGTGTTGATATAAGATTTAAACCCGAGCTTATAGATGAATTAATAAAAAGAGGTTATAGCCCTGAGTGGGGCGCTCGTCCTCTATTAAGGACCATTGAAGATACAGTTGGCTCGTATATAGCAATTAAAATGCTCAAAAAAGAGATAAATCCAGGCGATAGAATAATATTAGGTACAGAAATTTTTAGTATATAATGCAACCCATGGATGACATTTCACATAGAATTAGACATTTAAAAGAGTCTCTTTGTATAGAAGAGAAAAGAAAAAAAGTACTAGATATAAAAGAAGAACTTAAAAAAGAAGATGTGTGGCAAGATTGGGAAAGGGGAAATAAACTATCAAAAGAGTTATCCGATCTTGAAAAAGAGCTAGAAGAGTTTGATATGTTAGAACTCTATACAGAGGAAGGGGATCGGGAACTGTTGGAACAAGAAATTAAAAAACTAGAGTTCAAAACATATTTATCAGGAAAACACGATAACAAGGGAGCTATATTATCAATTCACGCAGGACAGGGTGGTACTGAAGCTATGGATTGGACTCAGATGCTTTTGAGAATGTATTTAAGGTATTCTGAGAGGAAGGGTTGGAACCACTCTATAGTAAACGAAGTCCAAGGGGATGAGGCAGGTATTAAAACTGTCACTATTGAGGTTGTCGGCAAGTATGCATATGGATTTTTGAAAAAAGAAGCAGGGGTTCATAGACTAGTTAGACAATCTCCTTTTAATGCTGATAGTTTGAGACAAACCTCTTTTGCACTCGTAGAGGTAGTCCCAACTGCAGGAGAAGATGAAGAGATTGATATAAAAAATGAAGATCTAGAATGGGAGTTTTTTAGATCAGGCGGTAAGGGAGGACAGAATGTAAATAAAGTTTCTACTGCTGTTAGACTAAAACACAAGCCCTCGGGAATAATAATTGAGTGTCAAGAAGAGAGATACCAAGGTAAAAACAGAGAAAAAGCTCTAAGAATATTAAAATCAAAACTTTTACAGATAGAGGAGGAAAAATCTCTTGAAGAAGAAAGAAAACTTAAAGGTGATTATAAAACTCCGGGATGGGGTAATCAGATAAGAAATTATGTTCTCCACCCTTACAAATTAGTAAAAGATTTAAGAACAGACATTGAAAACACAAATCCTGACAGGGTTTTGGATGGGGAAATTGATGAGTTTATAGAAGCCGAAGTAAAGTTTTCTAAATAATATCAGTCATCTAGCCTATTTCTTGGAAAATTCTCACCTGAAAAATCTTCAGCATCAAACCCAAAATCACTATCTTCTTTAAATTTAGACAGATCACTATCATCAGGAATATCGTCTATTAAAACTTCTCTACCTCTGCTTCCGCCAGCCTCACCACCAACAATACCCCTATCCTCCATCATATCTATTAATCTAGAAGCTCTTGCAAAACCTATGCTTAATTTTCTTTGTAAAAGCGATGATGATGCTTTTTTAGCTGATACCACTATAGCTACTGCCTCATCAAACAAATCATCGTCAACATCATCTCCCCAACTAGATTTAACTTTCCCTCCTTTAGTGGATGTTACCGGAGTATTTAGAACTTCTTCCTCATAATCTGGTTCTAATCCCTGGCCTTTTAAGAAATCTACAAGATCAGCTGTTTCTTTTTCTGATATAAACGCCCCCTGGAGCCTCACAGGCTTCATAGTATCTGGTGGTACAAATAACATATCTCCCTTACCAAGTAGTTTTTCGGCACCAGTCTGATCAATAATAACCCTAGAATCTATTTGGTTTAAAACCTGAAAAGCTACCCTACAAGGTATATTAGCTTTAATAAGCCCTGTTATTACCTCTGTAGAGGGCCTTTGAACAGCAAGTATCAGATGTATCCCTGTTGCCCTACCCATCTGAGCTAGTCTAATTATACTTTTCTCAACTCCTGCAGGATCTTGAATCATTATCTCCCCAAGCTCGTCAACAACAATAACCAAATAAGGCATTACTTGAATACCTGATTTTGCATTGTAAGTATCTATATTCTTAACACGAGCCTTTTCAAATAGTTTATATCTTCTCTCCATCTCCTCTACTGCCCATCTAAAAACAGAAGGGGATTTTTCCATATCAGTTACTACTGGAGTTAAAAGATGCGGTATTCCTTCATAAAGGATAAGCTCAACTCTTTTAGGATCTATAAGTATAAATTTAACCTCTTGTGGGGTTGCTCTAAACAAAATGGATGATAGTACATTGTGTATAAATATGGATTTTCCCGACCCAGTGGTTCCTGCTATTAAAAGGTGAGGCATTTTACCTATATCATAAGTTATAACCCTACCTCCAACATCTTCTCCTAAAGCTATACTAAGCTTTGAATCAGTACTTTTCATCTGCTGCGAGCTTATGAGAGATTTGAAATAGACCATTGTTCTTTTTGTATTTGGAACCTCTATACCAACAAGGGATTTCCCAGGTATAGGAGCCTCTACTCTAACAGTGCCTGTCGGGGATGCTAATGCGAGAGCTAGGTTTCCTTGCAAAGTAGATATTTTTGAAACATTTATAGCTGACCTTGGTTTTAAAGCATATTGAGTTACTGTTGATCCGACTTTTACATTTTCCATATCCAAACCAACATCAATCCCAAAAGATTTCAAGGTATCTTTTATAATCTTTATCTTTTTATCAATATCAGAAGTGTCTATAGATCTAACAGGGGGTTCTGCTAGTAAAGTATCAGGTGGGTATTCCCATATCTTATCTGATGGAATTCCCTGTGATATCTTCATAGAAGACGGAACTAACGTATCTACAGAATTTATTTTTATATCTATATCAGGCTCAGCTTGAGAAGGTATTATCTCAAAAACAGGAGCTACTTCCGATTCATCACTATCTAAAATAATGGCATCGCTTTCATTTTCTTGGGGTAGGCTTTGCGCTGTTTCTACTTCAACAGTCATCTCATTCAACGCAGAATCTTCTTTTGAAAACATGTTTTTTAACTTATCAGCTATTTTTGGAAATAACCCACTGTTATCTATAAACTCCGCTAGACTGTTAAATGAAATATTAAACATCAGTACTATAGAGCCAATAACAAATAAAAATATAAGAATAACAGCACCAAATTTACCAATCCCAGAAGATAGGAAAGAGGATATTCTATAACCAACCATACCACCTCCGCCACCATTACTTGCCACATCTAAAGCCCGTTCTTTAGATATAAAAACATGAAAAACGGATGATAATGACAATAATAATGAAGCAAGACCAAAAAATACTCTTAGCTCTTTATACTTCTTATCTAATCTGTCAAAAAATAGAAGACCAAAATAACCAAATATTACAGGTACTAAGAAGGAAGTTTTTCCAAAATAAAGATTTAAGTAATGTTGTATTTTTCCATTTATTGTATGCTCAGGTGAAAAAAAGGATATAAGAGATACTAAAGCTAATGATATGAAAAATATAGATATAACCGACCTTATTGTATCAGGATCTACGTTAAGATTGAATTTGAATTTTTTCTTTCTTCCTCTGGCCATTA
>CAZPFV010000039.1:0-6048 GCA_964585985.1 uncultured Candidatus Saccharibacteria bacterium | reverse complement strand
TATCTTTTGCCTTTTTAACAAGACTTTCTGCTTTTTTGATGTCTTTATCGTAAATAACTGCATTTAACGTTAAATAAGCCTTTATAGCGCTTTTATGACATTCAGAAACAAAAGATTTCATCTCTTTAGTTTTAATGGCATCAGATCTTGCTCTTAAATTCAAATCATCTACCCCAAAATAAACTGCATCGCAATAATCTTTACATGCTTTAAGGCTTGCCCAATCTTTTATTGGACACATTAATTCAGGCTTTTTATACTCTTTTTTCATAAACTAACAATAGCATGAAAAATCTAACTTTAAAAGAATCTAATAACATAAAAAGAGGCATAAGCCTCCTTCTATTTACTGTATTTGAAAATATTTACTTCTCTGTGCTGCATAAGCCTCTCTTTCATATTTCTCTCTTTCTTGTGTATCCTTTTTCTTTAATAAGAATATTAAATATATTAAAACAAGTAATAGTAATAATATAAAGAGTAATAATGTGAATAATAACAACATCCAGAACCAATTATCACCAAATAAAGATAATATACTCGCAAATCCAAATCCAGTTCCACTAATCACTCTGATTGACAATTTATCTCTTACAGTATCAAATCCTAAACCACTCACTTCAACACTATTTACAAGAGATGTTTCTCTGTCGTTAAACTCATTTCCTTCAGCAAGTTTTATAGTAAAACTAATAACCCTAGATTCTTTTGGCTTAAATGTTCCAAGAACAACGCCATCATACATATTTAAACCAATTGTATCTCCATCAACAACCACATTAGACACCTCAACAACTTTAATTGGTAAAATATTAGTTAATAATACATTACTTACTGTTTGATTCACTAGAGAAGTAACAACAATCTCTACATCTATTTCATCTCCAGGATTAGCTGTAATGTTCCTTGTCCATGCTTTATTTTGAGTAACATTTTTTCCAGTTACTTTTACAGAAACAATATCTTCTGCTGATACACTACAAAGATCAACTTCTTCTTCCTTCTCAACAACAACAGTCCTTGGAACAGTCCTTACTACTGTCTGAACAGGTGCAGGAGTAACAACATTAACAACTTTTTGTACCGTAACATAATCTCTAGCATAATCACTATCAGACCATGCATACAATCCTCCATCATAAGCAACAGACCATGCTCTATAATAATAATTCTGTCCTGACGTTACTGAATCATTATACGAACTACCAGTTCCATAATATACCACGGTTCCATCAGTTGCTGTTTGTGGGTAAGACCCAACTTTTCTAGTTACTGCAGTAAAATATGCACCATCACCTTTTGTCCATTTCAATGAAACTTGATTAGATCCATAGAGAGTAGCATTAAAATATGAAGGAGCATCTGGTCTAGTTATAAAGGATTGAGTAGTTCCATATACAGCCCCACTACTAGCCTGTCCTTTTGCTCTAAATTGATATGCTTTTCCTTTTAAAAGATTTGTCAATCCAGTAGAAAATGATTCTCCATTATTTTTAGTTCCAGCACTAACAGTACTGGTCATAGCAACATTAACTCTTCCCCAGTCAAAACTTGTATTTACTGAATTACCTCCTGAAACAGATCCATTTAATGTAGCAGTAGTAGTAGTAACATTACTTGCTTTATTAGTAATAACACTTGCAGTAGATGGAATAACACTTCCTCCAGAATCTTTTACTAATATGCTCACATTAGCACTAGCTGTTCCTCCTCTGCCATTATTAACAGTAATAGTGCAATAATAATTAGTATCTTGATCAACCATTGGAGCAGTGTAATTAGGATTCAAGATTGAATAACCTGACAAAACCCCTCCCGTACATGTCCATGCATATGTTAATGAATATCCATTTGGATCATATGCTGACACATTCATAGTAATAGTATTTCCTTCAATAACCTCTCTGTGTCCTCCAGTTGTTATAACTGGATTTTGAGAAGAGCCCTGTTGTCCAACATTCATAGTAACAGTAGATGAAGCACTTCCTCCTTTTCCATCGCTAACAGTTATTGTACAGTAATATGAAGAATATGTTCCAGTGCTAGTTGGCAGAGTAAAAGTTGGATTTAAAATACTGTAACTTGACAATCTACCTCCTGTACAGGTCCAGTTATATGTTAAAATATCGCCATCAGGATCAGATACAGTTGGTTCAATTTTAACTGAACCGCCTTGTTGCACATATAACACTGAAGGTGCATTAACTATTGGATTACGATTTGAAGAACTTTGAGTTCCAACATAAACATTCATAGTTCCACTAGATCCTCCACCCTTATTGTCTTGAGCTTCAAGAGTACAAACTGCGACAGAACCATCTTGCATATTACCAGCCTGAAAAGTTGGCTCAAGAATATTCATACTAGAAACTTTTCCTTGAGTGCAAGACCATTGATAAGATAATGGATCACCATCAGGGTCAGATACAGTAGCAGATAATTTAACAGAACCACCCACTACAATATTTTTATCAGAATCCATCCTAATAATTGGATCACGATTATCTTGAACCGTATTTGTTACAGTTATATATAAATCTTTACTTGTTGACTCCCCTTTTGAATCAGTTGCAATTATAGTACAAATTACTGATGTGTCATGACTCACCACAGGAGCAGTATAAACTGGATTCAATATTGATGGATTTGATAATGTTCCAGCACTACAAGTCCAGTCATATGTCATAGCATCTCCATCAGGATCAGTCACAGTAACATTCAATTGAGTACCTCTACCAGAAAAAATTACTCTACTACCTCCAATATCAATAACAGGCGCCCTATTAACTCCGTCAGATGTTCCCCCTATAACAGTAATTACTAAAGAGTCACTAGCACTACTACCAGTATCAGCACTAGCAGTTAAAGTACAAGTAATTGGCGTATTGATAGTAACTTCTGGTAATGATAATGTTGGATTTAATACGCTTGTAGAAGATAAAACACCAGCAGTACAGGTCCAATGATAACTTAATGGATCTCCTTCAGAATGAGAAACAGTAGGAGTAAGTAATAATGAACCTCCTGATTGTGCATTTCTATCAGCACCAACATTAACAGTGGTTACTCCTTGACTAGCTAACAAATAATTCATACCCACAACAAAAGAAAATATTGCAAATCCTTGAATCACCAAAATACAAGCAATCAACATTCTTTTATCAAAACCTCTCAAGTATTTAATTGTTTTATTAATTATTTTTTTCATAAGTATTAAGATTTAACTTCTTATTTCGTGTTTTAGTATATAATAATTTTACAAAACTGTCAAGAGATTTTATAATTAATATTGATAATAATAAGGATATTGAACCTGTTCTCTAATCTTTACAGTAAACGAATCATTAGCTGTTCTGCCCTTATCATTCTTCACTGTTAAAGTACAAGTTACCACCCCTCCACCATAATGTGGTGCAGTATAGCTTGGATTCATAATATTTGGATTAGATAATGTTCCTTGATTACATGACCAACTATAAGTCAAGTATCCTCCAGCAGGGTCACTTGCCGTTGGATTAAATATAATAGTTTGACCTGGGTTAAGCTCTTTATTGCCTCCAGCATACACAACTGGATTTGATATAGTAGTAGAAGTTTCAGTTCTCACTCTTATCGTCACACTAGCTGTCACTGAACTCTTTAAATCAGAAACAGTAACCCTGCAAGAAAAGCTTTTTGCTGTACTGCCATGATATGGAGTAAACATGGTTGTATGATTCATATGATCTGATAAGCTACCCCCATTACATGACCAATTGTACGTAATTGGGTCTCCATCAGGATCATAAGCAACTGCTATTAATTGAACCGACTGTCCTGGGTTAATCTCTTTATCTCTAGCAGTATACACCACTGGAAGACTATTTCTTACAGCAGTACCCGGCCTCACAACAATCATCATTACCTCACTAGCTGTTCCTCCTTTTAAATCAGAAGCAGTTAATGTGCAAGTATATGTTTGAGTAGTAGACAAATTATTTGGAGCTTTAAATATTGGATTAAGCATGGTAGAGCTTGATAAAGATCCTCCAGTACATCTCCAAGAATATCTTAAAGTATCTCCATCAGGATCAGTAGCAGTATTATTACCTAAAGAAATAGATTGCCCTGCGTTCACTTCTCTATCTTCTGAAAGTTCAATAACTGGTGGTCTATTAACTCCTGTTGCATAGCTCCTAACCACAATACTTACTGTTTCTGTTGCAGAACCTCCATAATTATCACTTACTGTTAAAATACAAGTATATGTATTATTGAAATTATTTAAACTAGGAGCAGTATAATATGGCATAGCTGTTCTAGAATTAGATAATGAACCCCCACTACACGTCCACGCATAAGTTAATTTATCTCCATCAGGATCGCTTGCATTAGCTCTTAATAAAATTCTCTGTCTTTCATTTACTTCTCTAACTCCCACCATTTCTATTTCTGGATTCTTATTTGTCCTAGTAACACTACAACTAGCACTACTTCCACCATTCAAACCCTTACAATTCCAATACCATGGATTATTACCAGTTACAGTTGTTGCATTTCCAGCATTACATAAATCAATTGTTGGCTTACTATCAACTGCTTGACCATTCATATCTCCACATTCTCCATTTATTTTCTGCAATGTTATTCTAATTCTAACTGAATCACTAGCAGTTCCTCCTCTACCATCACTTACAGTAATAGTACAAGTATATATAGTAGAGTAATTAATTGTAGCAGGCGCAGTAAACACAGTCTCAAGAGCAGCCCAATTAGATAATGTTCCATTACTACATCTCCATGAGTATGTTAAAGCATCTCCATCAGGATCACTAGCTGCTGCATTAATTGCAATAGACCTTTCTCCTGCTTCTATCTCTAAATCACTTCCAGCATCAACAGTTGGTCTACTATTCACTGTCTTCTTGTAAGCAGTACAATGATCATCACTTCCGCCATCACCTCCCTTACAAGCCCATGTCCATGTTCCACTAGCTGTTTCAACTACCATTGTCGCAGTTCCTTTTGTGCAAAGCCCACTAATAGGTTCAACAGTATATGTTTTACCATGAGCTATTCCACATTGACCATTTGTTACTTTAGCAGCAGACGCACTACACGAAATGCTTCTTCCACCAGCTTCTCCCCTGCAAGTCCATGTCCAAGGACCAGAACCATAAACAGGAGAAGGAGTACCAATACTACATAAATCTATTACTGGTTTTTCAGTAAAAGTTCCTCCATGAGAACCTCCACACTCTGCATTAACCTTATCAGGGGTTTTACTTGCAGAACATGAAGCATCTGTTCCTTCATTAGAACCTCTACATCCCCATATCCAATTATCTCCATCTAATCTAACATCAGTAGCATCTCCTGCCAAACACAATCCCCATGTTGGCTTACTAGAAAATGTTCCACCATCAGAAGAGCCACATCTTCCATTAACAATATTTAATTTATTGGCACTACAAGTTACTGATGAGCCACCATTAGTTCCAGAACATGTCCATGTCCATGGACCATATCCATAAACAGAGGAAGGATTTCCAATACTACATAATCCTGAAGTAGGTGCAGTAGAAAATGTTCCACCATTAGCAGGACCACAACATGCATTAAGTGGAGCAGCAGCTTTGCTTGCAGAGCATGATGCAGATGAGCCTCCATTAGACCCAGAACATGTCCATACCCACGAAGAACCATTATCAAACGGACTACTAGCTGAACCAGAATTACATAGTCCTGAAGTAGGAGCATTGACATATGATCCGCCATTCGCAGATCCACACTGTCCGTTTACAGGAGCAGCAGTTTTGTTTGCATAGCAAGAAGCAGTAGATCCACCATTAGAACCAGTACATGACCAGTACCAATAAGATCCACTAGCATAAGGAGAACTTGCATTTCCAGAATTACATAGCCCTGAAGTAGGAGCATTGACATATGATCCGCCATTCGCACTACCACATTGTCCATTCACAGGACTAGCAGTCTTATTTGCAGAACATGATGCAGTAGATCCACCATTAGAACCAGTACATGACCATCTCCAATAAGATCCACTAG
>CAZPFV010000038.1:0-6119 GCA_964585985.1 uncultured Candidatus Saccharibacteria bacterium | reverse complement strand
GTCTAAGAGTAACCAAATATCTTCTTCTAATGTGTTTTGAGATATTTCATCTATGTTTTCCTTCGTGACAGAGCCCTCAACTCCAAGGAGTTTTAATTTTTTAATACTGTTTTCGATTCTTTCAATATCGTAATTAGAGTATTGAGAGAGTAGTGTAACTAACTCTGAGCTCATTTCAATATCGCTTTCTTTAAGTAATTCTTTTGTATATTTATAAAAGGAGGGCTTATTTAGTTTGTTGTATTCTTCAAGACATTCTTTATTCTTAAAATACTTTACATATTTTGTTACAGAGCTAATTTTTTCATCTTCCCACATAATTATACTGTCAGTGTTCTCTTTCTCTAAGAATTCTAAAATGTAAGGTATTAGATTGCTTCTATCTTTGTTTTTGTAAGCTCGTTTTAAAAAGATAACTCTTGGTAGGCTAAATAGTGATTTAGAAGTAAGGAGGTCAGCAATTTTTGAGCTGTCTGTTTTTTCACCATCAATTAAGATGTATTCAAGATTGCCATCTTTAAGAATCTCTTTTATCTGTAAGTGGGCTTTTTTTAAAGAGAGGAATGGTTCATTCCCCATGTATAGTTTTTGCATTATTGCTCTGTATCTACTTCTACATTGACTACCTGTTTCCCCAGAAGTATTGAGATATCACCTCCTGTATCTGTTTTTAGGTATTCAGGTTTTAGATTGTTTTCAATTTTTAAATATTGTGAAAGGAAAGTAACAGATTTCATATACTCATCTGTTTTGTTGGAATAGATATATTCTCCCTCTTTATCATTATACTTTGTACCTTGATATCTAATATCTAGATATTTAAAATCTTCTTTAATTTCTTTGGTTTTATTATTACTTAAATCTGCTCCCATCCCTGTGTTATATATGTAGATGGAGGGGTCTTCTGAGTAAAGTAGAGGGTATTTAAGTGCAAGGGCGACATATTCCTTAATGTTTGTATATCTTCCTAGGCCCTCTTTAGGCCCAATTCCGTAGCCCTCAAATGGTACACTGGTTGTAACGAGAGAGTTGTTGCCAATTGTTGGATCTAAAACAAAAGAGTAGGTGGAGTTGTTTGTCTCTTGGGTTGTGAAAGATTTCAATATATTTATTCCCGCTTGAATGTCATCTAGATCAAATTCAGAGACTTTAAGATTCTCCTGGACAGAGCTTAAAAGAGACATCAGTTTATTTGGGCTTAGAAGTACCTCTGTACTTAAGAGTTTATCCATAAAGGCATCTATAACTCTCTGTTGCCTTCTTGCTCTTGCAAAGTCAGAGCCTTCTTGATTTTGTAGAGATAGTCTTGATCGTGCATATTTTAAAGCTGTCTCTCCATCCATTGTTTGTGGGCCTTTTTTGAAGGATACTGTTTGGTATCCTGTGCCTTTAGGGTATCTATAATCGGTGAAACTGTTTTCGACATTTACATCTACCCCATCTACTGCGTCAATGAGATCAACAAAGCCTTGAAAATTAATCATTGCGTTGTACTGTATCTCCATGCCAAGAATATCTTCTGCAATATTTTGCAACGCGAGAAGTCCGCTGTTAACTCCACTTTTCTCATGAGTAGCGTATACAGAATTAATTTTTTTGTATGGTGTCCTATCTGGATGCACTTTAACGTAAAAATCTCTAGGGATAGAGATCATTACAATGTCTTTGCTCTCATGGTTGTAAGATCCAACAATTATCACATCAGTGTTTAGGAGTTTAAGCTTACTATCTTGTCTTGTATCTATACCTACCAACAAAACGTTTGTGAACTTTCCTGTGCTGTCTTTTAGTAATTCAGGTTCTTTCTTTTTATCAAGTAGCTGCCCTGGAGTGAAAACAAATCCTACATCCCTACCTACCATGAAACCTTTGTATACAAAGTATATTCCTGTACCAACTATAGATGCCATCAAGAGGAGGAGTAAAATTTTCGTCCAAGATATTTTCTTGTTAGCATCCTTCTTCTTAGAAGGTTTCGCCTTTTTAATATCCTTGTCATTTAGATTGATGGAGACTTCCATTGAGCGTTTCTATTATCTTAGGTACTTTGCGACATTATTGTTATGCTCAGTAAGATTCTTGCCGTAATGAACATTACCTTCGGGGTCATGAATAAAGTAGTAGTAATCATTTGCTTGTGGATTACGAACTGCATTGATAGCTTCTAGACCAGGATTACAAATTGGGGTAGGGGTTAGCCCTGGATTTTTATATGTATTGTATTTGGCATTTTCTTGCATGTCTTCTGTAGTGATTACATGCTCCCAATCCTTTTTTTCGTATAGTACTGTTGCACACAGTTGTAAAAGCCATCCCTCTGCATACCTTCTTTTGATAATGTCAGCAATCATGGGTCTATCTTGAGCGTTCCTGCCCTCTCTTTCTACCATGCTAGAGATAATGATGTCATCATATGTATCATCTAAACCAACCTTGGTTTGGAAATTATTTATCATCTTAAGAAGGACCTCATTAGAATTACTTTCTACAGAGAAGGCGTATTTGTCTGGAAAGAGAAATCCTTCTAAGTCTTCTAATTCATATTTAAAACCCAGTGTACTGATGAAGGAGGTATCTGTTGTTAAGTTAAGAAATTCATTTTCATCAAATGCTGTGTTTCCACCTTTAGCCAACTCGCTACTAAGTATTTTGGCTATTTCATCTTTTCTTAGACCTTCTTGGATTGTAACCCAAATGTCCAAACCTTTTGCCTTCTGTATGGTTTCAGCTATCTCCTTAATATTTAAATTCTTTGGTATTTCATATGTTCCAGCCTGTATTTTTGAGGAGAGATCATTTAATTTTAGGTATACTTTAAAGTAGTTAACCCAGTTCTTTTTTAAAATACCTGAATCAACTAACTTCTCAATGATAGAGTTTGTTGTTTCTCCAGAATCGATCTGCAAAGTAATTTTATCGCTCTCTGTACTGTTCGGTTTCTCAATTACAGAATCGAAGTTTAGTTTAGCAAGTACGACTATTACTATTACAGTGGCTAGAGCTAGAAAGAAAATTTTAATTATGTTTTTCATTTTTTTTCTGTTTAGAATTTAGAAATTCCTGAAGAAATACGGCAGCAGATATCATATCAATTTTTTTCTTAGAAGATCTACTACTCTGTCCAAAAGATAGTAGCATATTTTGAGCCTGAATAGTAGAATAGCTTTCATCTTGAAATATTACAGGTACCCCCGTTATATCAGATATTTTTTTTGCGAATGTATCAATTTTCTCAAGAGATCTTTTATATGAATTCTCAAAGAGTTGAGGCTTTCCTACTAGTATGGTTTTTATTCTGTACTCTTCTACAACCAAGAGAATATCTTCTAGGATGCTGTCGATATTTCTTTTTTTTGTAATCGTTAATACATCTAGTGGTGATGCAACAATACCTTTGTTATCGGATATAGCTAAGCCAATCCTTTTTTCTCCGTAATCTAAAGCTAATATAGGGTATTCTATTTCCATACTATTTTAAAATAGCTTTAATTCTTTTAACTCCTGCTGCGACACTCTCCTGTTTAGTAATTTTAAACACTCCAAGCTCAGAGGTATTAGAGACGTGTGGACCGTTACATATTTCTAATGAGAGGGGAGCTTCTTTTTCACCAATATAATATATTTTTACACTCTCTCCATATTTTTCTTCAAATGCGGCAAATGGTACAAGCTCTAATGCCTTTTCTTTGGATACCTCTTCGAATGTAACAGGGAGTGAGTCTTTAATAGCTTGATTGACTAAATTCTCTATTTGAAGAATTTGATCATCAGTTACCCTCTCGGTGTTTGGGAAGTCAAATCTCAATCTTTCTGTCGTTATGTTACTACCTTTTTGGTATACATGTTCGCCTAATACTTTTCTTAACGCTGAAAGAAGTAGGTGGGTTGTTGTATGGTATTTTGTGGACATTTCAGAGGTGTCTGCTAATCCTCCTTTAAATATTTTTGAAGATGCACTGCGTGATTTTTCTTGATGAGCTTTCTTTGCATCATCATATCCTTCCTCATTAGTGACGATGATTCCTTTTTCAGAGAGAATTTCTTTTGTAACTTCTTTGGGTAATCCATATGTTTCATACAGTGTGAAAAGCTCTTCTCCAGTGAGCGTTTGCTTCTTGGTTATTAATCTTTCCAACTCTGTTAGCCCATGATCTAAGGTTTTGTTAAATCTCTCTATTTCTAACTCTATCTCTGCAAGGATGTTCTCTCTCATCTCTTCTAATTTGGGATATATGGGAGTAAATTGATTGATACAGTACTGAGCTATTACAGAAAGAGAGTTGCTTTCTATACCAAGAGTACGTGCATGCCTCATTGCTCTCCTTATCAATCTTCTTAAGATATATCCCTGCATACTGTTAGATGGAGTTACTCCATCCATAATGATGAGGGCAGATGCCTTAATATGGTCAACTACTATTCGTTGTGAATGAATATTTTGATGAGTAGAGAGATCTTTTACTTTAAGCAGTATAGGTGAGAAGATATCAGTTTCGTAATATGAATCTACATTTTGACTTATCATTGCTAATCTCTCTAATCCACCCCCAAAGTCCACATTGTGTCTTCCTAGGGGGAGGTATATATTATTTTCAAAGAGATACTCCATGAACACATTATTTCCAATCTCTATGTATTTTCCGCAATTACAGTTAATATGGCACTCTCTTCCACACTTGGGTTTTCCTGTATCGAAGAAAATCTCTGAATCAGGTCCACAAGGACCTCCCTCCGGTAATCCCCACCAGTTATACTTTTTCCCAAACTCTTGAATTCTTTCTCCTTCACCAACTTTTGCGTCTACGCCGTATTTAGAGAAGACCTCCTCCCATACCTTTATAGATGTATTATCTCTTGGGATGTTGTCTTCTCCCTTAAAAACTGATGCATAAATTCTATCGATATCCATTTCTAGGACATCTATATAGAATTGCATACTCATTTCTATCGCCTCTTTTTTAAAGTATGCATTAAATGACCAGTTGCCTAACATTTCAAATGTTGTACAGTGAGTACTGTCTCCTACCTCATCAATATCTCCAGTTCTTAAACACCTTTGAGAGTTTGTAAGCATATTGCCCAGTGGATGCTTCTCTCCTTTTAAAAACGGTACAAGAGGGAACATTCCCGCATTAACGAAAAGTACAGAGGGATCCTCTTGCGGTATTAATGGTGCGTTTGGAATCTCTTTATGATTTTTACTTTTAAAAAATTGTATATACTCTTCTCTAAGTTCTTTGTATGAAAGATTTTTCATGAATTGATTATATCAAAAGGAGAAGCTAAGTAGTACTGTCATCTTTATCTTTTAAGTCCTTCAATTGTTCGTAGAGGTTTGCAAGTTCTTCTTCAGGTTCAGGTGCCTTGAATGTAGGGGTAGGGTCATCGTTTGACTGTAGTGTACTGATTTCTGGCTCTGGTGGTTTAAATTCTTCTTTTATAACAGGGGTTGGTGGTGTAGGTATGTCAGGTTGTGGTGCTTCAAATACTAAGGAGGCTTCTTGTAATGGGGTGGGTATTACTGGTTCTGGTGGTGTGAAATTTTCTTCTGTAATACTTTTTGTAGGTGCTTGTGTATTTGTGGGGGGTAAGTCATCTGTGGGTGGTAGGGATTGTGGAAGTATTGAGCTACTATTTATTTCTTTTGATTTATCTTTCCATATGATGGGTATTAGTAAAGGTATTAATATTGCGAGTAGGATTAAACCTATTCCGCCTAGAACGATGAAGAGTGTCCGTTTAGGAATTTTAAGACCGAGGATATTGAAGTTTTCGCCATCCTCTTCCTCTTCCCCTGTGATGGTAAATGTCCATTCTTTTTCTACCTCTCCTCCAGAAGAATCATTAAAGGAGACAAAAATTTTATGTAGTCCTGCAGCAAGAGGGGTTTCTGATATATATATTATTGTATGCTCTGAGTCTGAGATTTTATTTATTTTTATCTCTTGGGTTACATCCCTGTTATCTATCTCAAAGATGATGCTACTTTCCTCTATAGTGGCGCCTTCTGTTGCTATTAATGATGCTTTAATAGTGGGGGAGGAGTTACTTATCGTGTCTGTGCTTGTAGGAGACATATTTATTATTTGTGGTTGTGGTAGGTCAACATTGTCATCTGG
>CAZPFV010000037.1:0-6255 GCA_964585985.1 uncultured Candidatus Saccharibacteria bacterium | reverse complement strand
TACTGGGTATGATCGCGTTATATCCTCTGAATCGGGTTGGTATTGCAACCGGAGATGATTTTGGATATATGATTTGGTCTTTGGATCATTTTTTAGAAGGCTCCATTGCATACGCTAAAAGTACGGGAAGATTCTATTTTATTCTTGTTCAATGGATTTACAAAATCCCCTATCTTTTTGATAATCAACTCTATTTTCACACTATGTTGATTCTTCCTATTCTAGCCTCTTTCATTCTTTTTGTTACGTTGATTCACCGGATATTCAAGAATCAATTTGTTACACTACTGACAGCACTATTTATCACTTTGTTCTATCAAATTTCGGGAGGACACTCTGCCACTGCAGCTTATCCTTTCTACTTCTCATTTTCTTTCTCCCTTATTATCGGATCGTTTCATTTACTATACTCCTACATTCAGGGAGGCCGCTATTATCTCTTACTGATTTCAGCACTACTGTTTGGAATTGCCACTGTTTTTTACGAGAGCTACCTGGTTTACTATCTCTTAATTTTCATCTTTATCATCCATCGCTACTCATGGAGTTCGCTTAAAGAAAAGAAAAAAAGAATTCATTTGTACAAAGAACTCGTTCCATTTGTCTTTTTTGGGATACTCTATTTAACTACTTATTACCTCTTTTTTAAATCAACACCTTCTCAATACGGAGGAAATACCCTGGCATCCCAGTTTAATTTCTCTCTTTTCCTTAAGGCTCTGGGAACCATGACGCTGTATACTTTCCCATTCTCCACCCTTTGTAATTATCATTTCTTTATTACAGAATCATCGACTCAATATAACCAATCATTTCACCTGTATCAAGTACTCTTCACTGAAGCAAGTATGGTAGCTTACGTTAAGGCCATCATCGCAACCGCTCTATTTTTAATCCTCACTCGAAAAAATCCGGTGAATATGGATAAAAAACGTCTGCTAGTGGTTGCTCTCATTGCACTGTTTTTCATTATTGCACCTCACCTCCCATTAGCTCTGTCTGAAAAGTATTCAAATCATATTCAAACCACCTATGTAACTACCTTTTTTGCATTTTTTGCGATGATTCTCTTCCTTTTTGCCATGATTGCTTTTCTTTTGCAATGGGGAGCAGTTAAAAAATGGAGAAACCGATTAGTACTGGGTTTCCTCACCCTGTTTATCTTCATCTCCACATTGAGCATTCAGTTTGTAAATGAACGGATAACACATGATTTAGCTGTTGGAGAGCAACGATTAACGCATTTAAAAATTGTATTTAATCCCGAGTTTATTCAATATGGGTCACCCGTTTACACAGAACAATTGCATCACACGGGCTCCTATTTCACATCCAGCATCACCAGACAATTAGAACTATTTCACAGCTTTGCTAAAGAAAAATGTGGATTAAAAATTAAGGCATATCCTCATTATGATGAGTTTTATAACCAATTTAAAGACCAGGAACGTTTAGTGTATCTGATGTACCACACTCAAAGCAGCAAAACGGGAGATTCCCAAATCTTGATTGTGCCGTTGTTGGGAACACAACTTCAAGAGCAGTTTGAAAATAACCGCTGTGATTCACTCATTGCAAGCTACCTTTCAGCACACAAAAAATTCTCCATTCAAGCCGCAACCGATTCAATCTGTGAGCTGCTTATTGATGAGAATCCTATCACCCATTACGGCAATTTTCACCATGCTAATCTCCTTTTTTTGAATAAACCTTCTTCTGGAATAATAAAAATAGGGGGGTGCCAAATCGTACCTCAGTCAATATCCATCAGCAATCAAATCATTCATGGAGTCCCTCTGCTCAAACTGGGCCAAATACCTTCGCACTATGAAAATGCTTGGGTTAGACAGATCATGAGAGAGCTACAAAGGGATCAATCCTCTGTTAAGATGATCAAACAAAAGGCAGATGAGCAAAGAATACCATATCGTAAAGCACTACGTGCTGATGCTCGCTGGATATTATATTATGAACTTCAATAAACCAATATGCAAAAATTATCCATTATTGTTTCTGTTTACAACGAAGAGGACTCCTTGCTCCCTTTTTACACACAGTTGGAACAAGAGTTAAAAACTTTTCCTGTTGATGCGGAGATCTTATTCGTTAATGATGGCAGCAGCGACAATAGTTTAGCTGTTTTACATCAATTGCGGGAGCGGGATTCAAGAGTTCGCATCATCTCCTTCTCACGAAATTTTGGACATGAAGCAGCTATGTTGGCCGGAATAGATCATTGTAGCGGAGATGCAGCCATCTGTATGGATGCGGATTTACAACACCCTCCGGCTTGCATTCATGCCATGTGGGAAAAGTTCCTTGAAGGATTTGAAATCATCAATATGGTTCGTACCGACCGCGATGACGGGGGATGGTTCCGCAGTATCACTTCCCGATTTTTCTACTCCATCACCAACAAGATGATGCGTGCTAAACTGGAACCCAATGCTTCCGACTTCTTCCTGATTTCCCGCAGAGTGATCCATATTCTTAAAAACCATTACAGGGAACGCACTCGTTTCATTCGTGGATTTATACAGATTATTGGTTATCAAAGAACTACAATTCATTTTAGTGCTCCCAAAAGGGTAGCCGGAGAGAGTAAATACTCTTTTTTTAAGCTTCTTTCTCTCTCTTTTTCCGCCATCTCTACCCTCTCAAAAGCTCCTCTTAAATTAGGATTATGGAGTGGGTTAATTTCAGGATTATTTAGCCTCATTGTCGCCATCTATTCATTGATTATGTGGTTTATTGACAAGCCTGTGAGCGGCTACACAACATTGGTCATTTTGATTTGTGCGCTCTTTTGTATTAACTTCATCGTGATGGGTATCATTGGAGAATATATCGGACATCTTTTCGATGAAGCCAAAGGAAGACCCCACTATTTAATAGAGAAAACTGAAGGATTTCAAGATGAGAATAGCAAGGAGTAGCTACCATAGTCTCAGCTTCAATCGGGACTGTACAATTCAATGGCTTCTTTTGCTATTGAGTGGTATCACGCTTTATCCATTGCTACGAATTGGCTTTGTTACCGGAGACGATTTAGAGTATTTTATCACCGCTTCTCCCTCAAGATGGTTTGCAGATGCACAATTGTATGCTCAGGGAACCGGTCGTTTCTACTTTTATCTGGTGAAATGGATTTACAGTATCCCTTACCTTGTTGACTCCAGGATTTACTATCTGTTTTTCTTTATTGGTCCCATTATTTTAACTTTTTGTCTTTTCTTTTCACTGATAAACCGGGTCACAAAAAGTCAAACCATCACTTACTGGAGTGTTCTGTTTGCGAACATCTTTTTAATCTTTTTTGCCAAACATTCTGCCATTACCGCTTACCCACTCTATTTCACCCTTTCTTTATCGCTACTTTTTATTAGTTTTCACTATTATTACAGCTATATAGAATCGGGCCGGTACAAACATATTATTTACTCTGCACTTTTTTTGGGCATGGCAACCCTTTTCTATGAGGTATTTCTGATTTATCAGCTACTCTTTTTGGTGCTGCTATGCTTTCGCTTCCCCCCTTTTTTATTAAATCAAAAAGAAAAAAGAAAACAATTTATAAAATCATGGGTACCCTATCTGACGGTTGGAATCCTCTATTTGGCAGTGTACGTAATCTTTTACTTCTCTCAGGAAAGGGGATATGACGGGAACCAAATTAGCAGCGCGTTCAGTTTGACTGAAATGGGAAGAACGTTGTGGAGACTGAGTAGCAATAGTTTACCTTTAGCGCCTTTTTTTGAGTACAAAAAGTTTTTTATTGATTATGCGTTGACTGAATCTTCCGGAGAAAGCTATTTAACACTTATTTTTAAAAATATTCCCGCAATAGCCTACGTAAAAGGAGCACTTGTTGCGCTTGTGATTTACTTGATTCAAGGAATGGAAACTCCCAGGCATCGAATTAAAAAGTTGATTCAATACTTTCTGATTGCGCTTCTTTTTATTGTGTTACCTCATCTTTTGATCTCTATTTCTGAAAAATATATCCTTTTAAAGCCTAAAACCTACATCACTACCTCGTTTAGTTTTTTTGCCGTGTTGATAGCTCTTATTACATTGTTTCTCATTGTGGATCAACATATACGCAATATTAAAGTAGAAAAAAGCATCAAGACTATTGTTTTTATTTTTCTGATTATTGGTACTCTGTTTGCTCAATTCACCAATGAACGGGTTACTGATGATATGCGTGTTTCACAAGCCAGATTTAAGCTGATTGATGCCCTGTTCACTAAAGATCTGATTCCCGATGGAATTCCGATATATATGGAAAAACTGCATGACACCGGTTCCCATTTTTGTAAACGAGTAACCCTACAAAGTGCTCCTTTTAAAGGGTACATTCAACGTAAAAATGGCGTTTTAATTGAGCAGTATAAAGAATATGCTACGTTCTATGAGTTACAAAAATCGAATCAAGGAACTGTTGCAATTTGTTATTTCTTTCAAGCTCCCAAAACGGGTGATGCGTGCCTGATTATAGCATTTTTATCCGGAGAAAACTTACATGCTGACTTCAATCAAAACAGGGTTGACAGTATCAAAGTAGGATATCTTTCTCCATACAAGCAATTTAGTTATTCGATTCAAGCCGAAAGGTTAGATCAAATTCATCATCAGGGGGTTATTTGCGCTGACAAACACTCCTCTCATTCTGATTTCCAGGCAAATATAAATCGAAACGGGACTGTTCTATTTCAAATCAAAGGAGAAAAGATAAACCCCGCATCATTGCTAATTTCCAATTATACAGATCATAACCTAAATAAGTAGTATCTACTCTAAGAAGGCGGACATAAATCCAATTACGAATTACGAAAAATTTAGATTATTTTATAATATAATACACTGACTATCAGATTCTTAAATCCAGAATTCAAAATTCGAAATCCGAAATTATTTTTTCAGGCAACGTTAACCCCTAAATTATCGTCTATACTAGTGATTTATATCAATAAAAAAACGTATTTTTGTACTTAAATTTTAGGATCATGAAAAAATATAACAATTGGAGATTCCTTCAATCGATAACCATTTTATCTATGTTTATCGTAGTCAATTTCTTTAATCCGGTATCCGCTCAAGTACCACCTGATGTTACTCCTTATCTTGGAATTCCTGTTTTGGTTCCGGCTACATTAAACGAATTGAATGTGCCTAACGGCTACTGTAAACTTTCTTACGGAAATAACGGACTACAGAGATCTACAACTTCTTGTGTACCGCTTAATCTCGGGTATCAAAATCCCGGATTTGTATCTCCCAGTTCACACCTAATTATTACAACACCAGCCCCTGATCCAATGGCTTGTATTGGAGGCGTACCCGGTGTATATTTGAGTAAATTTCCTCCCCCTGAAAGTCTCATAGGATGGGATACATTAAACTATGGGGTTCCCCGGGTAATGAGGTTAAATGACAATAATCCGGGATCCAATCCATGTGCCAATGCTGTTGCAACTTATTATTTTATTCCCACAGATGAACAGAACGTTCTTGTTTTTTGGTTTTCGTTTGTTACCCAATCTGTTCCATGGCATGACATGTCCGAAAATGCGCTGTTCAGAGTTGAAATGACCGATGCCAATGGAAATTTTGTAACGGGTGATTATGAGCATAGTACTTTTTACATTATTCCGGAAACCTCCCAGTATCCTGCTATTCACCCTTGTCGTCAACCCCTTCCATATCAATACACTTGTCCCGCTGCTTCCATGAATATAGATAATTTTTGGGCAGATTGGGTCCGTTTGGCATTTGATTTACGACCCTATATTGGTCAGACTGTCAGACTTCGTGTCATTGCATCTGAGTGTGTTTATCAAGCACACTACACTTACGCTTACTTTACCGGATATGGACTAAAAGGAACCATTGATGTGCAAGCGTGTGGTGATGACAATATTACTTTAACAGCACCCGCCGGATTTGAAAACTACGTATGGTTTGTTAACAATGTAAGGATAGCGTCTGCTGATGGATTCTCTACCCTCAACAGAATACGAAACACAAGTGAAACCGAATTTCGTTGTGAAATGGAGTCCCAAACAGGAGCTCCGTTCGTTTTCGATGCTACAATAAACTACTACGATCTCTTCCCCGGTTTTGAGTGGGAACAAGTTTTTGATGAATGTGATAACAAAGTTCAATTTACCAATACCAGTGAGATTTACAAAATTAATAATGGGGGAAATGTACCGCAACCCATCCAATATGTACTTTGGGATTTTGGTGATG
>CAZPFV010000036.1:0-6445 GCA_964585985.1 uncultured Candidatus Saccharibacteria bacterium | reverse complement strand
GAGCAGTAATTGTTTGCAATGAGATGAAATTATTCGTCACAAATGGTAAAAAATTGGGAACATCTGCGTTAGGATGTGGATATCTTATTGCTGATGGAATCAATGTCGAGGCAGTAACTACTGCTTTCGGTTCTGAAGGATATATTTCCTTTCAGAAAAACATTAATGAATAGATCTTTGAGAGGGTGCTCGTGCTACATTTGTATATTAGTTTATACACTTTATGGGTACCCTCTTTAGATCTTTTGAGTGAAAATATCACTGTCTTAAGACCCTCAAAACTTCGCTAACTACCATATACCTTTTTCAATATTGGTAATACCTGTTTCTTTCTACTAACTACATTAGGAAGAAATATGGAGTTATTAATAATCTTACTATTTAATACCCCCTCTAGTAGCTTTATATCCTTTCCTACTACTAAAAGAATACAATCCTCTTCTATCAAATCAGTAATCATAACTAATCTAAGATTAAATGGTTTTTCATTGTTTAGAAGCTCTAACCCCTTTATAATGTCCTCCTTTTTTATCTCTGTGGTATTCATTGTTTCTACCTGACTAATTGAGAACCATTTACCAGCTATCTCATACTCTCTTAGGTCCTCATCGATTATCTCTCTTGGTAATAGAGTGTGCCAAATATCTTTTTTTTCAAAAAGGATTCTAGAGTACTGTTCTAAATTTTTGATATGAACTATATCATTAAGTCTATCTACCATATCTATGTCAAACTTTATCGTTGTCGGTGAATTTAAACCTAATGTATCATCTAAAATTGCACTAAGAAGTATTGAGGCAATATCTTTGGATAGGAGTATTTTTGATTCAAATATCATCTCCGTCACTATTGAACATGTACTACCACACGGCTTAATATTGGTATATTGAGGTGTAATACCATCAAGCTTTAATTCATGATGATCAATTACTTCAACGATATTGGCTCTTTCCCACCCTTTTGGTCTACTCTCTGGTGCGCAATGATCTACAAGTACTACATTCATACCAGAAATATTGGGAATATATGGAGGTAGAGTAGTATTGTACATATTAAATATCCACTCGGTTTGAGTATTCACTCTATCGCAGGTAATTGCATGGTAATTATTCTGCCCTAACCCTTCTTTGTATTTCTGATACCCTACTGCAGCTGCTACAGAGTCTAGATCAGGTCTTGTATGCCCTACTATATATATTTGTTCCATAATATCTATTAATATATCAGGATTTTAAATTTTAGAATAGAGAACTTGACTGATATGGTAGAATGTAACTATTAATATAGGGGGAAACTAGAATGCCAGATACAGGAAACGTAGTATATGATATAGCAATAATTGGATCAGGGCCTGCCGGGCTTACTGCTAGTATCTATGCTAGTAGATACAAATTAAGTAATATTATTTTTGGTCAATTGATAGGGGGTACCATTACAGATGCACATAAGGTTTGTAACTTCCCTGGATTTAAAGATATATCAGGTTTAGAATTAGGAGAGAGGATGTTTAAGCATGCAATAGAGCTGGGGGGTGAACATCGCAGCGAAATGATTATTGAGATTAATAAACAGGGAGATATCTTTAAGCTTGTTAATAATGTGGGGGGTGAATATTTCTCTAGAAGCATCATCTTAGCCTTAGGAACTAGCAGGAACAAGCTGGATCTTGAAAATGAGGATTTCTATGTTGGAAAAGGGCTTTCATACTGTGCTACATGTGACGCTATGTTTTACAAAGATAGGATAACTGCAGTAATTGGTGGAGCTAATGCTGCTACAATGGCTGCAAGTATGTTGGCAGATAATGCTAAAAAGGTATATATCATATATAGAGGGAGTGAGCTTAGGGGGGATCAGGTATGGGTAGATGAGGTTAAGAGTAAGGATAATGTTGAAATCATATATTCAACAGTAGTTGTTGGTTTAGAGGGTGAGAAGAAGTTAGAGAGGATAAAGCTGTCTAAGGAGTATAACGGCTCTGAGTATTTAGATGTAGATGGAGTTTTTGTTGAAATAGGTTCTCGGCCTAATGTAGATTTAGCAAAGAGAGTAGGACTTGAATTTAATGATAAAGGCTTTATCAAGGTGTCCAGAGATCACTCTACTAATATCGAGGGTATTTGGGCAGCTGGAGACTGCACAGATGGCTCTAATATGTTTAATCAGGTAATTACAGCTACCGGTGAAGGAGCTGTCTGCTCAAATTCAATATACACATATCTTATAAGTAAGAAACAGGGTTAATTATTTTTAGAATTAACAAAATCTACCCACTCTTGAAGATAGTTTGAGCTTGACCACTCTTTATCTCTCCCTACTCCGTACTCTATTTTTCCTCCATATGACTCTATTAAATCTGCCTCTACTTTCAGTGGACTATTTGGATCATGCCTGTTCTTATCATCCCTATCTCCACCTTTTGCAAATACATCTGGCCTTATAACCTCTAATATCTCTGCACAGTTAGTAGCATTTTGATTATCATAAATAATTACATAATCAACTCCCTTTATTGCATCTACTATATCTGCCCTATCTTTTGCTGGTATAAAGGGTTTGCCCTTCTTGTTTATACATCTAGTATCACCATCAACAATTACGATTAATATGTCGCCAAATTTCTTTGATTCCATAATGCATGACACATGTCCTGGATGAATAGGGTCAAAGTAGCCAGAAGTTGCTACAACTGTTTTTCCTTTAAATTCAGTCTCTTTTAACTGTTTAAAATCATCTGCAGAGATAATCATAAATTGATATATTAAAAAGTTATATGTCTATTTAACCAATTAATCCCGTTTAAAGCAATATATAATTTCAAGGTATATAGAGGTCAATAGCACAACCTGTAGTGGTTGCTCATGTCCAGCAATGCATTGTGTTGTGGGGTATAACTTTAAATTAGACAAACTACAGGCTGTTGACCTGCACAACCTACTGGGGTAGCCTTGATTACTAAGTACAACATATTGTGTATGAGATGTCCATTCTGTGCAAGTACTACATCAAAAGTAGTCGATAAAAGAGATAATAGTGATGATCTTTCTACTAGACGTAGAAGGCAGTGTTTAAGATGCGGGAGAAGATACACAACTTACGAGAGAATTGAAAAAGTAGAGGTTGTCATTATTAAAAAAGATGGCTCATTTGAAAATTTTGATTGTGAGAAGTTAAGGAAAGGTATTAAAAAGGCTGTTGATATAGAGAAGGTATCAGAGCGTGAAATTGAAGAATTTTGTGACACTGTTACTAGGAAAGTTATGACTAGTAATAATCCTATTTCTACGACAGAGATAGGGAATATGGTACTTGATTGGTTAAAGGCTCTTGATCCTTTAGCATATATGAGATTTGCGTCTGTTTATAGAAATTTTGAGAGTGTAAATGATTTAAAAAAAGAATTAGAAAACCTAATTTAGAGAAAAAAACTGCCATGCCCAGAGTAAAAAAAGATTTTACTATTCATTTCAAAGTTAGAAAAAGAGATCAAAGGTTAGTAGATTTTGATCAGGAGAGAATTACCTCTGCAATATTTAAAGCTGCAGAGAGTGTTGGTGGAGATGATAGAGAGAGAGCAGAAAAAGTATCCAATGAGGTGACAAAGAGATTACTCATTAAATATCCTAATGATGAAGAGATTACTTCTGAAGAGATTTTTTCTGAAGTAAAAGAGACTCTTAAAGATATGGGACATGGTAAAACAGCAATTGCATTGGATTTGTTTGTTAAATTGAGGAGTAAAGTTAAAAATATTAAGTCGTTAATTGATGCTTCTGAGCTTGTTGAGGGGTATATTGGGGAGGGTGATTGGAGAGTAAAAGAGAACAGTAATATGGCGTACTCATGGCAGGGTTTAAATAATCATATATCTTCTACTGTACAAGCTAATTACTGGTTACACTCCACCTATCCTAAATATATTTCTAATGCACATATTAATGCTGATTTACATATTCATGATTTAGGTATGTTGGCCACCTACTGTTGTGGCTGGGATTTAAAGGAGTTACTTTTGAAAGGGTTTACTGGTGTTGCGGGTAAAATATCTTCAGCTCCTGCTAAGCATTTGGGAGCGGCCCTAGGTCAGTGTGTAAACTTCCTTTATACATTGCAGCACGAGGCTGCTGGGGCACAGGCGTTCTCAAGTTTTGATACGCTTCTAGCCCCTTTTATAAGGTATGACAAGTTGAGTTACAAAGAGGTTAAACAAAAAATGCAGGAATTTCTTTTTAATATGAATGTTCCTACTAGGGTTGGTTGTCAGACTCCTTTTACTAATATAACTATGGATTTAACGCCTCACGGAATGTTAGCTAAGGAGAATGTCATAATTGGTGGTAAGCCTCAAAAAGAGAAATATGGTGATTTTCAAAATGAAATGGATATGATTAATAGGGCCTTCTGTGAAGTTATGATGGAGGGAGATGCCCAAGGGAGACTTTTCTCCTACCCTATTCCTACATACAATCTAACTAAGGATTTTCAGTGGGATAGTCCCAAATATAAATCGTTATGGGAGATGACTGCTAAGTATGGTATTCCATATTTTTCTAACTTCATTAATTCTGATATGAGTCCTGATGATGCAAGATCTATGTGTTGCAGACTCAGGTTAGATAATAGGGAGCTAAGAAAGAGAGGTGGGGGCCTCTTTGGTGCCAACCCACTCACAGGTAGTATAGGTGTTGTAACCATTAATATGCCAAGAATCGGGTATCTAGCTAAGGATAAGAAGGATTTTTACAAGAGATTGGATAAGCTTATGGAG
Organism: uncultured Candidatus Saccharibacteria bacterium; assembly: GCA_964585985.1. Classification (GTDB taxonomy): domain Bacteria; phylum Patescibacteriota; class Dojkabacteria; order SC72; family SC72; genus UBA2259. The sequence continues at coordinate 1,677 of CAZPFV010000036.1, read as the reverse complement.
ATTGCCAAGGAGAGTTTAGTAATAAAGAGAAAATTAATTGAAGAATATATGGATAGAGGCCTTTACCCCTACTCTAAGTTCTATCTTAAAGATGTTAAAGATAGGTTTGGGGAGTACTTTAAAAACCATTTCAACACAATTGGTATTTTGGGATTAAGTGAAGCTATGGTTAATTTTTACGGTAAGGATCATGATATTACCTCTAAGAAAGGAAGAAAATTCGGTTTGGAGATTATGAACCATATGAGAGAGGTCTTGATGAATTATCAGTTAGAGAGTAACCAGCTATTTAACTTAGAGGCGAGTCCTGGTGAGAGTACGACATATAGATTTGCGAAGGCAGATAAAAAGAAGTATGGGGATAAGATATTAGCTGCATCTGATTTAGTTCCTTTGAAGCATGATGCACCCTACTATACAAACTCATCTCAGCTTCCTGTTGGTTTTACTGATGATATTTTTGAAGCATTAGATTATCAGGATGATTTTCAGTGTCTGTATACAGGGGGGACCGTTTTACATGTATTTCTTGGTGAAAGAATGCCATCTTCTGATAGTGTGAGCTCCTTTGTTAAGAAAATAGCAGAGAATTATAAATTGCCATATTTTTCAATAACCCCTACTTTTAGTGTATGTCCTAAGCATGGATATATAACGGGTGAGCATACATTTTGTCCTAAGTGTGATGTAGAGGCAGGGTATATTGATGGTATGCCCTTTGTAGAAAATATTTAAACTATTATCTTTATCTAAAATGACAAAAAAAGAGAAACAGACAACAAGGCAGCGCTGCGAGGTATACTCCAGAGTTGTGGGATATATCAGACCAGTAACACAGTGGAATCCAGGTAAACAAGCAGAGTTCTCAGATAGGGTTACCTTTCATGCATAAATGCTAATTACGGGATTCCAAAAATCAACACTGTTAGATTATCCTGGTAAGGTAGCATGTTTACTGTTTACTTACGGGTGTAATCTTAGGTGTGAATATTGTCATAATCCAGAATTGGTAATACATCCATACGAGAGGAAAAGCATTGTTACAGAAGATGAGATTTTCTCCTTTCTAAAAAAGAGAAAAGGATTACTTGATGCTGTAGTTATAACTGGGGGTGAACCCACTATTCAACCAGGTTTAATTCCTTTTATCCAAAGGGTTAAAGAGCTAGGATATCTTGTAAAACTTGATACAAATGGAACAGATTCTAAGATTGTAAAGAATATTTTGGATTTAAATATAGTGGAGTATTGGGCAATGGATGTTAAGTATGAGAAGGAGGTATATGAACAAAGTCTTCCAGATATTATTGAATACGCTGAAATAAAAAGGAGTATAGAGTTGATAATGAAGTATGCTAAGGATTATGAATTCAGAACAACATATGTAAAAGGTATACACACAGTACAGAGCGTTGAAGGGATAGGAAAGTTAATTAAAGGTTGTAAGAGATATTATATACAAAACTTTAGACCTGGAAAAACGATAAACCCATTATTAAACAACAGTCACTCTTTTACAGAAAAAGAATTACTAAATATAAAAAAAGGTATGAGTAGATATGTGGATCAGGTTGAGATAAGGTAACTATATATTTGGATTATCCAATACCATAATTACTTTCCCATTAATTAATGAATCTGTGTTTGAATCAAGATATATCGGCTTATGTATTGAAT
>CAZPFV010000035.1:4754-6596 GCA_964585985.1 uncultured Candidatus Saccharibacteria bacterium | reverse complement strand
ACAGGAGAGGGAGAGAAACATTTAGTGTATATTGATGGGGAATACACTGTTCAAGACGGACCTTTTACAGAGGATGGAGTAACATACTATTTTACTGTCAACAATGTATTAAGAGATAGCAACCATAATATTGTCCAGAATGGAGGTACCGTAGACCCCCACTCTAGACTGGTATCTGTACATGTTGAATGGGTAGACAGATTAGGAGAGCCTAAAACAAATATTCAAGAGCTATATGTGAATGACTGGAATACCAAAACAGTTATATATACTACAAAAGAAGATTTCACATCAGGAACACATAACCAAACAGTTGCTGTGGAGCTCTCTGATGGGGAGTTAAGATTACAAAAGAGATTTTACAGTGATTGGTGTAGACCAGAGCTTTCATTAAACAAAGATGGCAGTGAATATGACATCCCTGGTAATGCTACACCTAGATCAGTATTTGCTCAACTAGGTAGTGCATACTTAGGAACTAGAGGAGAGAAAACTGGAGAGCCTTTCACAAAGTTACTAATTGAGGGTGTAGATCCACCAATTGCAACGGTAGAAGGTTATTTTAGTGGGTATGATGTAAACGATATCTTTATTACAGGAAATTATGCATTCTTAGCTACAACAGATAACAACAAAGAGGTTGTCATACTAGATGTCTCTAAACTACCATATACAGAGGTAGGATATTTTAATGCCCCTGGAAATGATGATGCTTTAACAGTATTTGTTGATGGTAAAGTGGGATATGTCGGACAAGGTAAAAATGTTCACTCCTTTAACCTAGACCAGTATACAGGTTCAAGAGCACTACTAGATACGATAGCCACAGCAACTAATCCCTCTTACATTATTAATAAAGCAACCGTTAGTAGATTGAGGGTTTTAAATGGATACCTATATGCAGTATTAGATATGGACTGGTATGAATTGGCAATACTAAATGTAAGTAATCCTAGAGACATGAAGAATGTAACAAAAACTTCAGTAAATAATCAACAGGTATACGATATGGAAATATCAGATGATGGTACAAGGGCGTACTTTGGAACAACACACTCTTCATCTGAAAATGAATTCTTCATCCTAGATACCTCTAATAAATCCTCTGTTAAAACTATAGCTTCTGTAAATACACCTAGTACAACAATCTATGGAATCTCCATTGTACAGGAAGGAAGTAAAAAATTTGCAATTATAGTAGGAACGGGAGGACAGGAGTATCAAGTATGGAATATTACTAATGAAAAATCCCTTTCTAAATGTGGAGGTATGGAAGTAAATAGTGGTGTGTACGATATCGGCTCTATTCGAGATAGCTATACAAACGCCTTCTCATACATAATTACAGGAGATGCCTCAAAAGAGTTTAAGATCATTAGGGGAGGACCAGGAGGAGGAGGAGAAGACGGCTACGCTTTCTATGACGAAGGTACATATTTATCATTGCCGTATGATTCGGAATCCACAACCTCAGAATACTATGTATTAGGTATAAAGACGGATATCCCCCCCTCAACCACAATTCGAATTCAAGTCAGAGCAAGCAACAACTCCAACATGTCTGGTTCCGCATGGATAGGACCCGATGGAACATCCTCAACCTACTACGATGTCACTGGGGTACATATCCTTCCAATGGGCATAGTAGGACGATATTTCCAATACAAAGTGGAATACACTTCAACAAATATAGACAATTCTGCATTACTTGAAGAGATCGTAATTAATTATGAAAAATAAATTAAAAGGAGTTACATTAGTTGAAACCATGCTATACATAGGGATTTTCTCTATCTTCATTTTCACTATTATCAATTTTATGCTTTCTACCCAAGAAGCTAC
>CAZPFV010000035.1:0-4654 GCA_964585985.1 uncultured Candidatus Saccharibacteria bacterium | reverse complement strand
TCTCTATCTTCATTTTCACTATTATCAATTTTATGCTTTCTACCCAAGAAGCTACCAGTAACAATAATGAAAAAAACAAGTTAAATGCAACTACTGAATATCTTTCACAACATTTCTCAGACTCTTTTGAAAAAGAGCTCTCTGTAAATGAAGAGCTCTCTGTTTTCAATACAGACAACGGAGTATTACTACTTACTTTCTTAAACGGAGAAAATCAGTATACACTCTCCAATTCAACAATATACTTTAATGGCATAGCCATTACCCCACCAGAACAGTTAGTAACACAGTTTAGGTTAGAACCTATGTATAAGAGTACAGACAAGCTCGTTGGGATGAGAATCTCCCTTGTCATCCAGTCTAAAAAAACACCTAACTTAACAGAGAATCTTAATATTATAAAGGTTGTAAGATGAAGACTAAAGGATATATAGCATTAACAACAGTATTGGTAATACTTCCCCTACTACTCCTAACAGGGATAGACTCCCTTTACAAAAATACAACCGCCCTAATAGTTGGGAAAATGAATCACGATTACCAAATATTAAAAAGCAATACCGAGACATGCCTTGAAGAAACCGTTTACAAAATCAAAAGAAACAGATTGTATACAGGAACATACACCATCGCAATGGATAGTTGGTCATGCGAGATAACTGTTTCTAATAAAGAGGAAACCCCTGGAGTAAAGATAGTCGTTATAACTGCATCAGATACAAATGGAGCTAGCTATGAATCTAGTAAGGAATTAAATGTAAATACTGATCCATTTGAACTTACAAATATTTAAAAAAAAATGTGGTAGTACTGAAATCTTTTTCCTATTGTTTTTAACAGTATCATTGTTAACCCTAACATACAAAATGCTCCTTACCTCCCCTATTACTCTAGAGATAGCATCAAAGTACATCCTCTTACTTTTACTGTTTAGCTCATTAACATTCCTTGCTTACTACGATTACAAACATATGGAGGTACATAACTTGGTATCATTAATACTACTAATTACTCTTTCCATTCTTAATGTTATTCTTTTTCTCCTGTTTAAAAATACATATAACAACCTAATGGGGGCCATTATTCTTGGTACACTTTTTCAATTGATAGTATTACTTTCAAAAGAGAAAGCATTAGGACAAGGGGATGTAAGAATTGCATTAATTACGGGATTGTCCATAGGGGCATCCAATTTAATACTGTGGTCATATATCACAGTATTTACTTCTTTAATATATGGCATATATATAGCGATACAGAAGAAGAAATTTAAGGGCTTAAAAATCCCATTTGTTCCCTTTATGGTGTTAGGAGTAATAGTTACCCTGTTGATTAAGATATAGGGGATTTGAAGGTATTATGGAACTTTAATACAAGATTTGCAGTAATACAACTCCCCTATTTCACATCAGTTATATATATATATATATATATAACACCTACAGCGCTTTCTGTTTTCTTCGATAAATTACTAAACTACTTAAGCCAACTAAAGAAATACCTCGAAAGAATCTGTTAATAATATTAATTTGACAGATAGAATCCTTTGGAGTAGAATATCACATATTTGTTATATGCCGTTCATGTCAAATCCTAAAAAAATAAAAGTAAACGAGTATGTAAACAGTTTTCTGAAGGATTTGGAAAAAGATAGGCATTTGGACTACACAAGCATACTTAAAGATATGGATATCGTAATTAATGTTAATCTAATTCAGTCAATTAGCTCGAGATTGGTAAAGCAGATAAAGGGAAGCAAGGTAAAGATTTTCGAAATTCGTACATCTACAAAGGATAGGGAGTATCGACTTTTAGGAACAATAAGGGCAGACATCTTTTACATTGTTCACATCTTTGTTAAGAAGGAACAAAAAACAAAACGAAAGGATATAGAAATAACAATAAAGAGATTGGAAAAGGAAAATTTAATTTAATTGTTCAATTATATGGCACTCATAGAATATACAAAAAAAACCAAAAATATTGATAAACTTATCGCTTCTAAGGGTAAGAACAATATAGACTATATAAACCTAAAGATTAGCAAGGATGTTAAACTAGCTAGGGTAAAAAAGGGTCTCACTCAGTCAGAATTAGCCAAAAAAATTGGAACAAAGCAATCTAGTATATCAAGGTTAGAATCAGGTAAAATATCTCCCTCTATTTCATTTTTAAACGATATAGCTATTGCATTAGATACTACTTTAATAGAACCTAGATTTGAGAGTACAGAGAAGAAAAATAAGAGATACTATAATCCTAAACCAATATTATCTACAACATTAAGGGATAAAGAATAATTACTAGTTAGCACAAATCCCAAGCAAGGATTTATATTCCCATACTTTTAAACAATCGATTTTAATAACCAATTTATAGAATGTACTATCTTATAGTGCTTTTATTTGTAAAGTTTTAGAAATACTAGGAAAGATGTTGATGTGTAAGAAAGTTTTATTCATAGTAACTATTTGCTATACTAGATAATAACTTTATTAGTGGAAAAGAAAGGAGAATATTTAAATTTGGTAGAGATTTCTAAATGATAGGCACTATAATCCTTGTTATCGTTGGGGTACCTATTATTCTTGTATTAGGACTTTTTATCCTCGGAATATTGGGTGAAGGATTGTGGGCTATAGGTGAGGGGATATCAGAAACAGTAAATGATTTGAAAAATTACAACGAGGATGAAAAGATTTTGCATGATATTTTTGAAAAAATGGGGTACCCAAGGGTTCAAATCATATCTGATAACATATCAGATGAAGCTTTAAAACAAGGATTAGATGTTTATTATAATAAGTTACATTATATTATGGAAAATGATACAATAACAGAACCTTTCCCACGCAATAGTGATACAAACCACTTCGTCTTTTCTTTCTACAAATACACTGGGTTAAAAGAGGCAATAGATACTTTGGGAGAGAATATGGAGTCTGTTGCAACAGGTAGTGGTTGGGTTGAGTATAAAAAATATTTTGAACAAAGATTAGGAAAGGGTTGTTTTAAGGAAGGTGATAAAAAAGATGTCATCACACTTCAAATATCAAAAGAATTGCAGATAAATTTTGAAGACCAAGAAGGCTATGGCGGCAAAAGATCTCAGCATGTTACAATTGTTGAGAAAGGAGAGAATGTCCTTGTTGGGCATATCTATATTTCTCAGTTTAAACCAGGACTTTGGATAAAAAAAGTTTTATCCCTAGCGAATGGTTACAAAAAATATATATCAGAGATGAAAAGCAGGCAGGGACGAGAACAAATAAAGAGCAGTTATCTACCAGATTAGAGGAACTCTTTGAAATATAACAAAGGGATATCAAACCCCTAATTACACATTACCTATAACCCTTTTTTGAAACTATTGCCAATAAGAAAATAATCAAATGGTGGAGACGATGGGAATTGAACCCATGTCCAAAAGCTAAGTACAGTACCATGTACAAATATATTTAGATTTATATAGCTAGATTAAACTAGAAAATCTAACAAAAAGTCTAACCTACTCAGTAATTATATTCACTACGAATCCTCTACTGACAAAGAATACTTAGTATACCCTAGTAACGACTGTCTATATCCCCTAACTAGGGAAAAGAGAAATAGACACTGACCAAAACTAATCGGTCAAACTTATGCAAAATTGTAAGCGTAAGCAGGTGCAGTAAATGCAGCTCTTATCTTACTTGCAAAAGCGTTTAGTTTGTTTTCTACACTTATCTGTGTTTAAGTTTTACGAACTTAAAAACGATTTGTGGTAACAATACCTATAAACTTCTGTCGAAAGCCTTACGTCCCCATATTGGTAAAGAACAGTATATTATACCATTTTTGGTTTAAATTGTACTCTCAGAAAGGGTCTAGAAATCCTTAAATTCGACTTATTTTAATCAATACAATATAATTTCACACAAATATGAAACTAATAACACAAAACATATATTGCCTAATACCTTGGGAATCTAAAAAAGAAATCACTCTTAAAAATTTCTATCAACAAAATCCAGACATCCTCTGTATACAAGAACTAATCTCTGGAAAAAAGAACTCTTCCATCGAGGCAAATGATATTGCAAAAGAATTAAATATGTCCTTTTACTTTGTAGATTCCTACAACAATATGACTAACCAAGGAATTTTTGTTAAAAAAGAAAGTAATGTAAAAGAAATAGAGAATTATCTTTTTAACCTTGCAGGTTCCCTCCCCAGTGGAGAACTAGAGAAGCATCAAAGGTATGTCGTTGCAAAATTGTTGGAGATTGACGGAAAAGAAGTCCTAATCATAAACCTCCACCTCTCTGTACTTAAATCTTTTAGGTATCAAAACTGGCAAGAAGTAATGGTATGGTTAAAGAATTCTGGATTAATTAAGAAAAATATAATTATTGTAGGAGATCTTAATACATACGATAATGATGATATCCATATTGAAATAGCAAAAGATTTTAAGAATGCTTGGGATGAAGTTAACAAAGAGAAATGTATATCATACTATTCTTCAGATTGGTGGATAAAGAATTGCCCAGAAAGCGATATTTCTAAAAATGTAATAGCAAAAGATAAACAGTGGGATGATAACTGTTTAGACTTTATCTTTTACAAAGGGAATATCAAGATTAATTCTGTAGAATACTTAGATATGGTTCCA
>CAZPFV010000034.1:0-6597 GCA_964585985.1 uncultured Candidatus Saccharibacteria bacterium | reverse complement strand
CCATTAATTAATGAATCTGTGTTTGAATCAAGATATATCGGCTTATGTATTGAATTACTTGATTGAGGATAAAGTATTACAAAATCCCCCTCCTTTTTAATATTTTTAACAGTAGCACACCCATCAACAATAGCTACTACTACATCACCATCCTCATATTCGCTATCCTTTTGCACAATTAGGTAATGACCCTCAGAAATATACTTATCATTTATCTTTCTTCTGTTCATAGAGTTTCCTTTTACGATCAATCCAAAGAGATTACTATCTTTTTTACCTAAAAGCGCTTTATCTACCTGCAGTATACCTAAATTTTGTTCGTCAGCTAATACCAATGGGATACCAGCATTTGCATACCCTAAAATTGGAATCCCAACCAAGAATTCATATACCTCTTCATTGGGATTATCTTCAATTACATGTATACCCCTAGCTTCACTAGTTCGAATAATATACCCTTTTTTCTCTAGCACTTCTAGGTGATTTACGACCCCTCTTTTAGTACTGATATTTAATATCTTCTGTAGCTCAGTAAGTGAAGGGGCATAACCATTATCAAGAAAAAATTCCCTTATTGCATTTAGTACGACCTCTTGTCTCTCTGTTAATTTCTCATCCATTGCCTAGTATACCACAGTTGGTATACTCTTCAACTACTTATAGTATACTCTTGCTAATTGATAGAATGTTTGTATATACTTATAACAACTAATTTAAGTACATTATTTAATGGCTACTGAAAAAAAGGCAAAAAAAATCTACACCCTAGAGGAGATTAAATTTAATAAAGATAATCTTACAATGGGTGTTCTTGCATGTATTCCTTTTATTGGTTTAATACTAATGTTTGTTGAAAAGAAGGATCTTTTTGTTAGATATCATGCAACGCAGTTTGCTCTATTAAACCTAATTTTTATCTTTGGTATGATACCTTTTATTGGTCCCTTCCTATTTTCTATTGCCTCACTGTTGAGTTTAGTACTGTTTGTATTAGGTCTACTAAAGACTTCTAAGGGAGAGAGGTTTGATATTCCTTATCTATCTGATTTTGCATTAAAAATAATGAGTGAAATCAGTTAACCTTACTATTTTTTGAGATATATAAAAGGGGGCATTTAAGCCCCCTTCTCTTTTACTGTGCTAACTGTGGTTGCCAGTTACCTGTACCATCTTGTACTCTAACGAAGTATGATCCTAGTTGATTTATTGGATAATCAAATCCGTACTCAGTGGTTGTGTCTAATTGGAATCCGTCATAGCCTTGTACTTCACTGTCCCATCTACTTACATTATTTGCACTAAAATCAATTTTGTCATATGCATTAATGTCTTGAAGCATAGATTTGGCAGTGTACTGTTTTGTATTTGTGCCATACAAACCAATTAAGTTCCATCCCGGTACAATAGTAATGGGAGCGGTATCCTCACTTGACTCATATCTTACGGGCTGTCCTTTTAATGTAAAAGTGACATCATTCTTTGCTTTAATTACATAGCCTTGACCAGGAATCAATTGGAAATCATTTGCATCATATAATTGTGCATTTTGGCCTACAATTTTCCATGAGCTATCATATTTAGCTATTGAGTATATGGAATTTTGATATTTATCATTCAAATCTAAAAGGAGTGCAGCAGCTGTGTTGGCATCGTTGGAAGTTTCAACTAAGAATGGGAATGATACAAAATTAAATCCAGTTTTTAGAGTGTAGGTATATTCTCCCTGTATTTGTACAAGGTTAAGTAGAGCTGCATTTTCACTCAAGTTAGTATCAATACCTTCATCATAAATTTTATTATCATTTGTATCAATATATAGGAGAGTTTTAACATCATCTCCGATAGTATCGACATATAATGAGTACTCTTGGCCTTGGTACTCAACGATATATGTTCCTACTGGTAGATTAAGAAATAGGCCCGTTTTACTGTCAAGTAGATAGGGGGTTCCTGTATTTTCTGCTTTAACTTTTGATATTATCTTCTTTTTTATAAATGAGAATATATCAATTTTCTTATTAGAATCGATAATTCTATTTGAGCCAACCTTGGGTTTTTCGCAAAAGAGTGTGCCTGCAGGCCAACCAGTATTGTCTGCTCTTGGTACACAAGTTGTTCCATTTGGTCTACATATATCACCCTCAGATGAGCCATCAATACATTGGGTATTAGCTAGCTGATACCATATAGGACGGGTCTCTAGACAATATTCTCCAGTAATAACCATAGTACTAAGTGAGCCCTTGAAACAGTAACAGGCGTCAATTTCTTTATGAATATAATCGTTACTACAAGGTGTTTTCTTTGGTAAGCGCTTTATTTCAGAGATTGACTCTTCAAATCTGTCTTTCTGCAATATATAACACTCTATAAGTACACCACATTCACTAGAATCAAATCTTTTTCTGACACAACTTTTACCCTCTGGGCACTTGTCTCCAACATAAGATACCTCAAGTATTGGACTTAGATTTTCACATTTCCTTATTGTTTGACAGTAGGCCTTTTTATCATAACAGGTTAACTTATTATCATTACAATTTACTGTTACCTCAATGTTTTTACAATAAGAACCCGCTTCACAGGTAGGACTGTAATTATTACTTCTACAGGTACATTCTTCTTCCTGCACAGGTGGTGTGGGATCCGTTGAAGTACAAGCTTCAAAACAGTACATCAAAGTATCCGTACATTCGTTCGTTTTCTCAACCCTGCGATTCACACACTTCTTAGTGCAGTTGGAGTCAGAATCACTACAACTACCACCCTCCAAACCATATGCTTCACAATCACATTTTTTAGGTATTTCTTCTGAGTTTGGCAAATAACAGGTTAAAGAATCCTCCTTACACCCATCAAATTTTTGAAACGTTTTATAGCTACCCGACGGAGGAGAGTCAAGTAAGTACACCCCATCTTCCTTATAGTCAGAACATTTCTTACTAGGAGTACAGATAGGTGCATCACATTTGGAATTCTCTACTTTATATATTCCTGCATAGTAATATGTTCCAGAAGGTACTTTTCTACATTCATAACAAGTAGATCCATTCTTAAAAAATGTGCCTATAGAATGTCCACCAGTACATTTAACGGGTACTTCTGGATCTACATCCACAGGGGCATTATTACATTGTCTATTTGCTAATGTAGTCCCATTACATTCACACGTATACCAATAGCCATTAGAACATTTCTTTTGGCATGGGCCACAATAATTGATAAATTGGCATGCGGTATTACAATCAGAGGGTTCATCAGGTTTCGCAAGTACAGATTTTACAAAAATATTTCGTCCCAAAGAAATCTCAAACGCAGGACCAATTTCTTCCTCATCTACAACACTATTGAGTATGTTAATTACAAATGGTTCTGCAGGAGATGTAATATTATGTCTCTTAGATTTCCAAATACCTTTATCACCAGCATCAACAACAAGTTCGACTAAAATCTCAGTATCAATATCCGTATATGAAGTAATAAAGTCGTTACCCTCACTATTTACTGCTCCTGAGGTATCTATATACCAAGAACCACTAGTAGAAAGGGAACTTGAAAAGAGATTGCTTCTATCACCAGATTTTTGGTCAAGATAATTTAAATATACAATTGCATCCGTTACACTCTCTAATTCATCAATTGGAGTATCCTCTATGTTTTGAGCATCCTTAATTACACCGTAAGTTGGATATGGTACTAAAATTGATTCTGGAGTAGGAAGAGTAGCAAGAGAACTCTTCTCATCACTGGATACTTTCCTATACAAGAGTGAATCTCCAACCATAAATGAGTACTCTTTCTCTGCTTCTAACCCTTTAACAACGACATGGTGAGTATAGTATTTTCCAACATCATTCATTATTAATTCTGTTTGAAAATTCTCCATCCTTAATTCATTACCCTCCCTATTTAATCCAGCCTGTGAAGCAGCTTCTAACTCAGCTTTTGTAACATCTCTACTGTCGTAATACTTTCTTTTACCAAGCCCAAACAGATTTACAAAGCCCCCTTTACCCTCCTTCGCAATGACTGTTGCTGGTATAGCTGACTTAGTATTCCAGCTTACAGTAACAGAGCTAGAGGTTATATTTGAAAAGTGTACATCTCTAGGTGTAATACGAATATACTCATACACTAGAAGTAGTACAAAAAAGAAAAGAAGACATAATATTGATATTATTAATGTCTTCTTAACACCAAATCCCTTAGTTTTGATCTCATTTCCCTTCATGAGTAATTGAATTGTATTCACAAATTTATATATACATTACATAATAGAATGGATTGAGAATTGATGTCAACATTCAAAAGAGAGTATCAATAATTGACATTTTTTAGTGAATAATGGAAAATACAAACAGTAATGTATATAAATATCAATATGAAGCGAATACTATTATTAATATTTTTTTTACTCCTTTCTCAGTCATTATTAATCAATAATAGTACACATATAAAAGAAGTATTTGGTCAAGAAAAAATTGAACAACCCTCTTTCCCGACATTAAACTCAATTGAAATAAATAATGATCCGACAACACTAGATGAAAAAAAGGTTGTCTATGTCTCATACAATGATGCAGTAAAAATATCTGGTGAAGCGAATCCAAATGATAAAATAAAGGTATATCTTGGAGATAAAGAATTTGATGCCGTCACAGATCAATTCGGTGTATGGTTTATTCTTTTTAGTTTTACAGAAACCAATCAAGCGAGTTTTCCAGTAACTGCTAAAATTATGAATACTGATGAAGAAAAAGTTCTTCTCACTTTATCCACAAATGAGGGAGAAGAAGATAACAGTGATAGTAATAACGGAACTAAAGCTGATGTTAAAACAGATAGAAATAATAAGCTAATTACTATTTTTTTTATTTTAATATTTATTATAGAAATAACTCGGTTAATAGTATATATATTAACCAAGAGCAAGAATTTTAAGAAGAGGAAATAGATTAATCTAAATTTTTGGCTTTGACACTAATTAAAACTAGATTACTTATAAAAACAATCTTTTTGTTACCACTATGCTTTTTGTTATTTTCAACATCTATTGATAAAGTTAATGCTGCTTCATATTGTGAGGCATACAATGATAGTTCAGGTGCTACCTGTCATGGTAGTTGGTCAAGCTCATGTAACTGTTCGAGTGGCAATACAAGATATTGTTGTAATAATTATTACGGTGTTAGTTGTGTAAATAACAACTGTAGGGCCGGTATGCCATGGACATGTACATATAATCCTTATACTTACTGCTATGATGGTAGTTGGTGCGCTGGTTCATGTCCATCAACATGCACTTTACCTAGCTGTAATACAGGATACAGCTATACAAATACCGGTTGTTCGAATTATGCCACATCATGTAACAGATACTATTCCAACTGTAGTAGTTTGTATTGTGGTACATATGGTGGGACCTGTTATAGATTAAAATATACTGTTACAATAGCTCCAAACAGTGGATCATGTAGCACTGGTACCCATGATGTTTGTGGTAGTACTGGTTCAACTAATCCTAATTGTACGAGAAGCGGATATACAAGGACAGGCTATTCAATAACCTCTGGAACGTGTGGTGGGACATTTACTTCTTCAACTGGAGTTTGTAGTAGTGTAACAGCAGCTATTACTATACAACCAAATTGGCAAATTGATAATGTTAATCCTAACCCACCCTCATCTCTTTTAACTGAGGCAGCAACAAATCCAACAGGAGTATCCGATTTAACTCCTGAATTTAGTGCAATATTTACTGACTCAGATACCTCAGATCAGGGTGTTCATTACCAAATAGAAGTCAATACAAATAGTTCTTTTACAGGGACTGTAATGTGGAATAGTGGTAAAACTAGCATTACCGCTATTCCAAATGGGAACCGTTCGGGTGATATTTCGTACTCAGGAACGGCATTATCGCACAATGGAACAATATATTATTGGAGAATGAAATTTTGGGATAACAAAGGAGGCGAGAGTAACTGGTCCTCTACTGCCAATTTCACTATGAATGCTCCACCGACTACACCAACTACACCTTGGTGTGAAGGTGTTGTTAACCCAACTGGAGTTACTGATTTAACCCCTGAATTCAGTGCCATCTGCCAAGATCCGAACACAGGAAACACATGTAATTACTACGAGATAGAGGTAAACACCACTTCGGATTTTATTGGAACAGTGATGTGGGCATCAGGCTTAAACAGTATGACTGCAACTGCAATAGGGTCTAGAAGTCCTGATATCTCATATGCTGGGACAGCACTCACAACTAATGGGTCAACATACTATTGGAGAATACGGTTTGCCGATAATCATGGAGCGGTTGGAGCCTGGTCCACCGGTACGAACTCTTTTACAATGCTGAATAATCAACCTCCAACTGCACCAACGACACCTTGGTGTGAAGGTGTTGTTAACCCTACGAAGGTTACTGATTTAACCCCTGAATTCAGTGCCATCTGCCAAGACCCTAATACAGGAAACACATGTAATTACTACGAGATACAAGTAAATACGACTTCGGATTTTACTGGAACTGTGATGTGGGCATCAGGCTTAAACAGTATGACTGCAACTGCAATAGGGTCTAGA
>CAZPFV010000033.1:0-6634 GCA_964585985.1 uncultured Candidatus Saccharibacteria bacterium | reverse complement strand
AGATTTCGCGGAGTGACTGGAGTTCAGACGTGTGCTCTTCCGATCTGTATCATCTTTACCAATCAAGTAACATTCCAAACCTTCCTCATCATAATCATCTTCTATAGTTAGTATGGTTTTAGCTAAACTAGTTACATTACTTGATAGCTTGAATTCTTCTGGAGTACATTTAACCTTGTATTTATTGGGTTCTCTAGTAACAACCAGTGAAACTCTTTTTACTGGGTATTCTACAATCTGGAATTCATAAGTACCTGGCTCTTTAAATTTATAAGTTGAACCAGAAGGCTTAACTTCAGTTTCCCCAACCAATTGTATATTAACTGGAGTCTGTTTACCTTCTTGATAAAGAGTAGCTGTAACTGTAGCCGATACCTCCTTATTAGTTGGTGTAATATGCAGTGTAGTTGGATTAACCGATATATTATAGGATTTGACTACTTCCTTTAATTTTACATGAACTTGGGTAACTTTAGTCGGGTCTCCCACACTTCTAAAATAATAAGTCTGATTACCTATAGTGGCATTAAAAATAGTGCCATTTTCATATTTCTTGTAACCCCAAGTATTACCATCTCCAGATACCTGATACCTTAAGTCGGCATTTTGATAATTACTAGAGACTGTAACCTTAATAGGTACAGAGGTTATATACCCAGGCTGAATAGTGTTTATATTTGGGTCTACAAAATCGGCTGTTATCAGATAATTATCATTTATATTAAAACCATAATCAATAGTAGCTCCTACATGATAAGGCTTAAATCTATCGATTATATTTTCTATAGCTTTTCTGAACTCTATAAATTCTCCCGAGTTATTTGAATAGCCATGTCCAGTTATATGGAAGGTTACATTGATACATTGACTACAACCGTAAATGTTATCAAAGTTAGATTTATCATAATACTGATCTTGGTCAAAGTAAGGATGCGTTTTTAACCAACCATCATAACCTGATTTAGCGGGGTCATCAATGGTACAGTTTAACCCATACATTCGGAATAATATTTCAAAGAACTGAGAAGTACCTCGTATCTTTATCAGAGATATAGAATACTTGAGTAAATCTCTTATCTGTTTAGTAGTTAAAGCTAAAGCCCCTTTCTTAGGTAAAATCCATTTAGACTTAAGGCTATTTAATTCAGCTTCACTTAACAGACCATTATAATAAGTTTTAAAAGCCCCTTCATCAATATTATTCCACCTTGCAAAAGGTAATTGCCCAAAGCTTTCCCAAAGGTAATTCAAATAAATCTCTGGGCAGGTATCAAAGTCAGTTATTCCTAGTAAACTCTCAATATCTGCGGATATATTATCTTGAAAATAACTTCCACAAATTTCTAGGAACCTTTCTAAGATACCCTTTCCATCTACCTTATAAGTGTCTTGGTCTTTATATTCAAAAGGTAGGAAATCTATAAGTTTCTTAAGGTCTATCATATTAAACAGTTTCGTGAACAGTTAAAGTTAATTGAGAAGATTTCTGGAATACAGGTAAGTTATATCCAGGATCTTCATAATCCATATTAGGTTCTGAGATAGTAATAGAATAACGATATCCCTGTTGATAGCCATTTGCTTGTATGTCCAAAGAGAAAGTGATACCATTATTTTTATCAGTGATGTTTATAGTACTACCTACAGAGCCAGTAGTTTGGAATCCTCCACTTGAAGCTTTTACAGTGTATGAATTGCTTCCAGTAAAGTTTATAAAATAGGTCATGGACCCATTAGCTTTCTCTAATTTAAACTGACCAAGAAGTAATTCCTTGTTACCATATATGGTAACAGGCCAAGGTTTAATATAGAACTTCTTGATATGTAAGTAATCTACCGTAGATAGGTTATCAATCAAAGCATAAATATCTGAGATTCTTACTTTGCCCCCAATCTCGGAGTTCTCAATAGAATAAGCATTGTATAAGGCATTCAGAACTTGAGCTTGGATTTCGTTGGTCTTATAAGATTTCTTACCGGTTACTTCTATCTCTAAGGTTATATCTACTAATCCTGCAGATTTAACTTGAAGCCAAGTAGTTAAGGGGGCTCTCTGTGATAGTTGGGTATAAACCTTGTTTATCATAGCAGAATCAGCTACTCCACCATTATCAGCACTGATATATACTGTAAGCTTTCTTCCACATTCATAATCTACGGCAGCTTTATTTACTCCATCTATTAGCATAGCTAAATCTACGAAGTCCTGTTTGCTTACAGCTACTCCAAGAGTTTTAACACTCAATGGTATATGTTCTTTTAACATACCAAAGTTCTCATAACTAGAACCTCCTCCTGCAGCATATTGATTACTAGTGGTAGCCTCAGATATAGAAGCTTTTACTATGGCTGGAGTTTGTACAATAGAACCAGCTGGTACATTACCTTGAATACCCGTGGTGATATAGAAGCTTGCTGATGTTACCTTTTGACCTGCAGAAGGTATAGAACCAAAGGTACCATCTCCAAATACTATTACGGCAACTTGGCTAGCATTGACAGTTACCATAAAATGTTTATCTGAAGGTTTAGAATAAGCAAAGGTATCTACTAAAGTCCAAGTAGTTCCATCGATGGATAATTGCATTGTACCATGCTCATAATATTTACCATCAGGTAATTTACCTATTGTAATTTCTGGCCTACCTTCTGAAGGTATTACTAATCCTGACAACCCAGACTGATTATATTTCTCATGTTGAATCAGGGGTATTTTACAAGTAGTAACATTAGCATACCAAGTTACATCTCTAGCAGAAAGCCAGGAGTTACCATTAACATCTGTAAAGAGAGTTTCTTTTGGGATAGTCAACCTAGAAGCAATATTACTACCTGTAAGATCACGAGTTAGGATTACATCTACTGAAGCAGCTACTGCTCCTCTCGGATGATAGTCTACCAATAAGCCATGCTTTACTACACTATCATAACGCCGAGCCGTGGATAAGAAAGATTCCCTACCCACGTTATCAATGTAATAATGAAGTACTTCAGCAATAGCTGCAAACAGAGATAGGATAATTATCAGAATATTACCTTCGGAATAATCCGTGATAAGAGTCTGACCATTCTTATCCTTGATAGTAGTAAGAGATTCGATCAGCTTAGCTTTAATCTGTTGAAAGGATCTCTGATAAGGGTTTAGCCATTTATTCGTTATCATATTAGTAAGGTTTTAAAATATTTTCAGACCTATCATAACTAATACCCAATACCTGTTGGCTACCAGTTTGATTAATTACATAATTCATCTCAATGAAAAGTTTGGTACCCTCTAACCTCATATTCAGGCTTTTAAAAGTAATCCTAGTTTCATAGGTAGAGATAGCTTTCTTTAAGAAGTCTTTTACCAAGAAAGCTAAAGCCTGAGTATTAGGTTCTTCTATACATTCCCATAGCCTAGTACCAAAATCTTCTTGCCTGAATCTTTGACCTATATCATACCAAAGGAGAGCAGATAGGTTATTATGAACAAGTTCAATATCTCCATTTACTGGATACCAACCTTTCTCTCCCTTTTCATTCTCAGTAATCCGTATTGGAAACAAAGGGCCAATACCGATAATATTAGTGTATAAGTTATTTGCCATTAGTGTACAAATTTAGAATCCTCATAATCTGTTTTATTAAAAGTAGAAAATGGTTTCGTGACTGGAGTAATAACAGGTCCACTAACTGCAGGTCCCGATTGAATACCAGAGTGGGTATGAGAATTATATTGAGCTTTTAATGATTCTATCTCTGAAACTAATTGGTTTAGTTTCTGGGTTAATTCATTGATATTGATTATACCATCATTATTACCTTGGTTCACTATAACCTTTGAGGCATTCACATAGGCTTGAGCTTTAGAATTTATACTTACTGGGCCTTCGGCGTAAATAGTAGCAGACCCATATAAGTACATCTTGAGTGATCCATCTTTATCATTTAACCAGATTCTATTCCCATTAGGTGTAACTATACCCATAGTATCAGGATCATCCAGGATATCGGGTATTTGGTTTTGAGCCCAACCATGATATTCCCATAGAGGTTTACTAGGATCTCCATATTCAAAGGTAATATATACTATATCACCATTCTTAGGAGCCATCATTTTAAAACCAGACCCAGTAGATCCATGTTGACCCTTTGAATAAGCCCAGAGTACTATTCCTCCCATTACTTCAGGTATAGCCACTTTTATACGATTCATATGATCTGGGTCTGTGTTATTAACTACCATGGCCCTGTACACTGAATAGTATCTTCCCAAGGATTCTAATCCTTGTTCAGTTATTGTTTTTGCTGATTCATAAGCCATATCATTCGGTTTTAGAAAAGTCTTGGTTCATCTGTTTAATAATGTAATCTATATTGAAATTATACTTTCGATATACATCCTTAGTAGCTTCTACCTTTTTACGTTTAACATTAGTAATGGTAACTACATCTTCTCCATCTTTACCTGTAGATTGGTATACAGTTCTTTCTACTTCTATGATGCCATCATTACCTTTGGTAGGAGTATTAGCATTCTGTTCCCTATAGATAACCATATCTTGAACAAACTTTCTTTGTTCTTCGGTATTACCATCCAAGGCTTTGAAGGCTTCATATTCTGCCTTAGTAGCATTTATGGTAAAATCAGAAGAATGAGCATCTCCAGCTTTATTTTTACCTACATCAGTGGTTCCTTGACTTCTGGCATTATTAGATACCACATCTTGAGTATTAATATTACCAGCAGCAACTTGAAAGCCAGCTGTTCCATTATTCCTAACTAATTCTAAGTCAGTAATATATCCTGTACCAGCATCCATTCTATGAGTACATTTCTTTATATACCAATACCCTGACCACCTTTTACCAACGTTCAAAAGCTGAAGTACCATAGAGGTTTTTAATGAAGGTCTTCCTACTACTTGCATTTGGCAGACCAGCTTTTTCTCGGTTATCTTTAAACCTCCATTAGCATTTATCCTCATTGCTCTTTCTCTATTACCTACTCCTCCAGTTCTATCATATAAGTTAGTAAGGGTTTTCCAAGCGGGTACTTTCAAAAGCTGTTTTACCTTTTTGAATACCTTTACTCGGCTTCGATAGTACCCATGATTATCTCCAGGACCTCTACCAGCTTGGACTGGATTATAAGTTTGAGGATAATAGGATTCTTCATGAAGAGTTAAAGGATAGACAATGATATAAGGGTCTTCTTGCATTTTAGCTAATCCCTCCTGAGTTTTCCTTTTCTCGGCATTTAGTTCAGTCATACTATTCACACGACTAGAAGACTTTAATTCTCCAGAAGAATATGAACGAGGATCTTCCCAAACTTCAGTCCATACCTCAGTGTATTTATTTTTGAATACGAAATTTAAACCCTGGTATACTTGTTTCATTGCAGAAGTAAGGTCCATTCCTCCCGCTACTAGTGCATCAATAGAAGATTTTATATTAGTTAGTTCTCCTTTAGTATAAGCTTCCTCTAGCATTTGAGAAGTAGCATCCCTTAATTCTGTATCGGACATAGACTCTAATCCACCACCTGCATCTAAATAACCAGTACCCTTAGCATCATATTCTTTCTTAGCAGATTCAGTCTTTAGTCTTTGAGCTTGTTTTTTAGAAGCCAATTCTTCATCTAAGGATTTCAATCTATCTTCTTTCCATTTCTCTACCTTACTATCAACATGGGGTTTTAAAACTTCGGGGGATCTATGAAATAATCCTGGGCTTTGCACATCTACTGTAGATAGGGCATCTAACTGTAGTGGGTCATGTAGAATCTCATTCTGTTGGTCATCGATGTAACTTACCTGGATTTGTATTTGCTTATCCTCAGGTTTTATAGTATTACCCACTTGCATCATCTTCTGCTTAGTAGATCTTTGAGTAGTAAAAGATACTCTTAATACTTCTCCGTTTTCAGCTTGGAATATGTAGGTATGATGTGGAGGTTGTTGAAACTTACGATTATGTATGTAGATTACCCCATCTCTACTATCTACATACCAAGGCCCATTACCATAGGCAGCCATCTTAGCTTCTAGTTGAACTAGAACATTATTACCTATTGTACCTAAGTTAGAATTAAGTACTTCAGCTAAATCGTCTGGCATACCTACTTGACCTATGCCACTAAACTGATTGGCATATAGAATGGTACCCTGTACTTCAGGAGTAACTTCTGTGGGTACCTGTATAGCTTCATAAGCTTGATTACTTATTATATTTGCCATTACTCAAACCTTTCTATTATTACTCCAACATTTAATCCGCATCCTGAATCCAAGAATTTAACCATACTATCATCGGTATCCTCAGTGGGTTTATGAGGTGGCATAAACCTAAGATGATTCGTGCCATCAATACATTTGATAGTTATATGGGTACCTGTAGAATCAAATATACAATCGAAATCCCTTACTTTGATATTTATAGCGGGGCTTGATACAAATGTACCATCACTAAAAATATATCCCCACTGTAAAAAGATATCTCTATTTTCTTGTAAAGCTTCTACATCTACAGTATCTGGATTACCAGTATCAATAGTTATTGTAGCTAAGTTTTCTTTTTCTTCATCATATACATATGACCAGCTACTTATATACGCTCCTAAAGGTATACCAGTAAGAGGGTTCATAAC
>CAZPFV010000032.1:0-6779 GCA_964585985.1 uncultured Candidatus Saccharibacteria bacterium | reverse complement strand
GTAAGAAAGTATCCTCGGGAACCAATCTTCTCGCCCTTAAGTGTTGATTTTAATAATGCATATCTTAATAAAAATAATCTTGTTAAAGAGATACTGTACACAGGAGTTGATACAACTTTATACTCTAACTACAAGGAGCTAGATATATCTTCTTTACCTACGCAAATCAGAAGGTCAGGTAATGATTTACTCCTCACTCCATCTCTACCTTCAATCAATGGTATATCAAATGATACATACAGAAGATTTTCTCTATCTCCTACAGACGAATATATGTATCTGATTGGGGAGAGTATATTTACAAATGAGGATCTCTTGAGAGGAGTTAATCTGTATACTCAGTGGGGTTCCTTAGATACTATCTATCAACTTCCAAAATCTTCATTTGAGAAGATAGATTTAACAGAGAATTTCTCAACAATGGAACCTGGTGATTGCTCTGGTGGAGATTACAAAGTGTTGCCTGATGTTACAGCCGAAAATATAGCATCTGGTTTTAGAATTGAGGGGAATAGTGAACTACCCTGCCTGTATAATTCGATACGTTTAGACAAGAGGATGAACTATATCGTTCAGATATCTTTGAATTGGGAAACAGGTGAAGATAGTATGCTAGGATACTGCCTATACTCTTCTAACGCTAAAGGCTGTTTAAATAAGGAGAAGTTTCTTCATACAGACAAAGGGTTTGGAGATGCAACAATTACTTTACCTACCCTAATATATGGTTGGGATGATCTCTCATTAACTCTTTACGCTCTTAATCCTAAAGGCGAGAAATCAAGTATCACTATTAGAGACGTTAAATTAGGATACTCATCAGATTTTAATGCAGTACATAAGGTTGATGAAGCTATCAAACAGAATGAAAAGATGTTAAATATTAAAAGTGGAGACACCCTAAAAATCACAATACCTGTAATGTCTAATGGTCCTAGTTATAAATATACTTACGATCAGAAAAAGGATGCATTATGGCAACCCTCCATTGCACAAGCTCCTGAGTTACAATATGAAATCTCTGCAGAGGATGGATTAAAACAGATAGCAGAGGGACAGTATATTAATCAGTATCAAGAGCTATTTATAACTAACCCTTTTAAAAGATATCTTTGGTACTGGTCAGGGAGTAATACGGAAAATATCCCTTCTACACTCTGCTTAACATATGCAGGTGATGACAAGTGTTTTGTTGATACCACATTCTATGACGATGCTTACTCTTCAGAATCTAGGATATTCTCATCTGTTAGCAAAGAGGATGTGAGGATAGATGTGTCATATAACAGTATTAGTTTCCATAATGTAACAGAGAATGTTTTACACAATTTTGTAGTCATGGAGATACCCCAGCAGTGGTTTAACTCGACCTTCAAATCTATACTTCCTAGGGAGTATACAGAGGTTGAAGCTAATGCAGTATCGAAGTCTTCTAACACGACTTTTTATAAAATTAATAAAGGAGAGATAACATCTAGAGATACATTGATATCTATTCCTCAAGCAAAATCGCAAGGTTGGGTAGCTATTGGCTTTACTGATTTCTTTATTAAAATCCTTCCTAACTCTTCTAGAGTATATCTAGATGGCTGGAAACAGGGATGGGATATCTCTGGAATGAATAATCTAAATACGATTTTTATCTTTTACGGTCCTAATGTATTGAGCTATTTAGGGTATCTATGTATATTAATTCTTTTATTACTACTTTCATTTTACTTCTTCAAAAAGACAAAATTATGGAAAAAAATCATCCGTTAGTATCAATAGTAATCCCTGTTCATAATGGGGAGAAATATATTAAAGAGAGTATTGACAGCTGTTTAAGTCAAACATATGAAAACATTGAAACTATTGTTGTTGATGATAAGTCAGAGGATAGGACATTAGAGATATTAAAAGAGTATGGGAATAAAATTACAGTTATACCTGTAGAGAAACAGAACGGTTTAGGTAATGTAATAAATATAGGTATAAGGGCATCTAAGGGTAAATATATTGCCCGAATGGATGCAGATGACATAATGTACCCTACTCGTATAGGTAAGCAGGTTGAGTATTTAGAGTCTAATCCTAGATGTGTAGCTGTTGGAGGACAAATTGACATTATTAATGAAGATAGTAACATCACGGGTCATAGAGAGTATGCAATTGAGGAGAAAGATATCAAAAAAAACAGATTTCTTTTTCAACCCTTTGCTCATCCAGCAGTAACATTGAGAAAAAGTACAGTAGAAGAGATAGGGCTATACCCTGAAGATATGTGGAAGGTAGAGGATGTAAAATTTTTCTTAATACTTAGCACAAAGGGTGAGTTTCATAATCTTAAAGATAGCGTACTTAAATACAGAATGACTTTCAAAACAGAGTCTCAATCTAAAATGTTAGATCATTTTAAAAAGACCAATGATATTAGGAATTGGGCAATTAAGGAGTTAGGTATTAAACCAACTACTAGAGAGTATGTAATTTGGGGTATACAAAAAATAGGGGTTCATATACTTAGTATATTCCCCCCTACTCTATTTATGAAGGCATTTGAACTATTTAGAAAGATAGCTAAATAGTTTACTTAGCTGGAAACTCAAGTGAGAAGGCAGCTGAAACATTCTTTGGCCCGTAAGTTATGGTGATTTTTTCATTTGCATGAATTAGAGTGTTCCCATTCTCATCTTCTACAGGGTTTCCTAATCTCAACTTTTCTTCATCACTTGATATCTCTCCAGCAGTGTTATGTATATATCCATCAAAGGGCATTATAAATTCAAATTGTCCACCCTCTATTTTCAAGTTCTCAAGATTTTTAACTCCATTTTTAACTAATGACCATTCATCTAAAGCTACAATCCAAGCTTTCTTGTTTTCATCGTATACTGCCTTTGATATTCCATACTCACCCCAATCCATCCTAAGATTCTCAAATGTCATCTCTTCCTCAAATATAAGTGCTAATCCGTTAGAATCATCGTTAGGTTCGTAATCAACAGAAACAGAAGCACCTGCAGGGATTATAGGGTTTTCGTTAGCATCTACAGCTGGATTCCCTGGTGTGAATTTCTCTGTAACATCAAGCCCCTGTTCATCTTTGAAAGTAACCTCAATCTCTCCTGCTATGCTGTTCATTACTCCTGCTTTTGGCATTTCGAACTCTACTATCCCACCTTCAATTTTTAGATCTACTAAATCGCTCTCTCCCTGCTCAACCTTACTATGCTCATGCCATGTTATTTCGTTCTTTCCTGTGTAATTATTAAATTCTTCACAATATGTTCCATAACTTCCAAAAGCAATACATGTTCTTGGGAGTTTCTCTTCTTCTATATAGTAGTCTTTCGGCTCTTCTGTAGCTTCTGCAACATACTGTTGGGATATAGGTGTTTCTGTCTTGGCTGGGTCTGCATTTTTATTCACATTAGCTTCGGCACTACTTGCGCAAGCTGTTGTAAAAAGCATTGATGCACCTGCAAAGTAATTAACAATATCTTTCTTCTCCATATTTTTAAAGATATTAATTTAAGACTTAATTATACCCTATAATATGGGTGATATCAATATTTAAAGAATTAATTAAACCATATCTGGAAACCTGCTGATTGATTCTCTTTTCCGTATCTAATCTCAACATTACTACCTTTTTTAATTTCACTTTGAGTCTTGCTGTTTAGTACAGGATTACCATTATCCCAAAGCCTATTATTCACATATATTTCTCCTCCAATATTATATATCTCTCCATTCCAAGGCATCTCAAAGGTGATTACTCCTCCTTCTGTTTGTAACTGTGATATGTCTCTGTTTCCAGATTGGATGAGTGTGTCTTGCCATAACCCTATTGTCCATTTCTCTTTTTCTTGATCATATATGGCTTTGTATACTCCGTATTCCCCTATTTCTTGTGATAGGTTATCAGGGAATTTTTCACTGTTTTGAATTGTAAATTCATATCCGTTGTGATTTGCATATACCAGTCCTCCTGTTACTCCTAGGAGTATGAAAGCTAGAATGGTTAAATTTTTAATTATTTTACTTTTAAGCATATACCAATTATACCCCATAGCGTACAGTTATTCTACCTCTTCTAGAACAAAAAAAAGGGGGCATCTTTCGATGTCCCCTCTGTAATATTTTTGTCTTTTCGTCTTTAAATATATGTATATATATTTTTAGACTCTTCAGTAGGATATATATTTTTCAAATATCAATCCTAGAAGACTCTAGCGTGTGATGAGATTGATAAATGGATTTTGTTTTTATTCGCGGTTAAGCAATTAAAAGGTATTCCAGATATCTAATCTAGCCAGAGTCAATGAGAGTTACCTGTTCCAACAGAGTGAATATGCTCCATCGGAGGGAGGTAACTGTTGCCAGTGAGAGCGAGAAATTACTCTGAATCCTGCTCCTACGTCGCCGTTTTCGAAACTTGCCGAGAAAGGTGTGGAAAAAACTTGCGTCATTCCAAATTGTAAAAGACATGTGTCTTCAGTCGGTTTCACTGATAATGAAAGCGAGCCCTTAGTGGGATCAACAAACACATCAGAACCTGACTCAGTATTGGTTCCGTCGGTAACAACGAAAGAGGGTTGTCCGTAGATTGACCACGTATTGCGGCTTGCAGAATCCTGCGGTTGTTGCGGTTGCTGCGGTTGTTGTGGTTCCTGCGGTTGTTGCGGTTGCTGCGGTTGTTGCTGCTGCTGTTGCAACTCTTGCTGCTGTAACAGTAACTGCTGCTGTTGTAACTGCATCTGCTGCTTTTCAATCGCAACCTGCTCCGCCTTGTAGCGAGCATTGCCAATGACCGAAAAAGCTATCAGATATAGAACTACCAGAACGATGACAATTGCCAAGATACCCATGATATTCCTAATGATACCTTTGGCATTTTTACCTTTGGCTTCAGCTTTGGTATCTTTTCCATCGGCATCTCCAACCTTGTCAGGGACAACTTTGTCAGGGACAACGTTGTCAGCGACAACTTCGTCAACGATAACTTCGTCAACGACAACATTAACTTCAGCATCTTTAGCTTTACTCATAATAATCCTCCTTAGGGATGTTTAGTTTCCAAACTTTTTTCACTCCTTATCGAAGAAGCGGGAATTGCTTTTAAGGGCTTTTCCAATCTGGATGGATTACAAATATCAAATACTTGATACCTCTAATCCAACCAGATTAAAGTTTGAGAAATCTTGTACACCAGCTCTTACTCTATTCTATTCATCACACGCTATTATGTTTTAAATATATAAGACATAAGTCTATGTAATATACTTAAAACTTTTTAAAGAACTTCGAGTTCATAAGAACTCATAAAAGATATAAAGATCTCTCTATGAAGTCTTATGATTTATTTATGGATATGTTTGTTAATGAGCAGATTAATTAACTACTTATATTATACTATAGGTTGGGATAAATATCAATATACTTATTGATATGGGTTCAGTTTGTATTCTTAATGAGCAATTAATTATTAAGATACTATATTATACTATAAGTCTAGTAAAAAGTCCATACCCCTACTCCTGACCTCGCTAGTAGTAGATTGGGAGAAGTTAGAAAATTTTTTTATCTTTGCGTATAATAAAATATGAATCAAGAGAAAGATCTAGATATACAAGTTAGTTCAACCTCACTAGGATACAAGGAAGATGGAGGCGTCATTAATGCAGCTATTGCACTAGGGGAAGGAATCATTTCTAAGGACGCATATACGCAAACAGTTATTAAAAACGCTCATGAATTTAAAGAAGAAACAGAGAAGATATTTCCAAATGCAGAATTTGGAGTCTCAGTACTTGCTTCTTCAATTAATCCTGAAAAAATGAAGGGATTGATTACTTCTGTTGATTATCCCTACTCTGTTAAATGGGGCTTATCCTTTATTAAAGAAAAACAAGAAAAAATTAAAAATGAAGGACAAGAAGGATTCGGTGGTATGGTATCTCTTGCACAGGAGTTAGGATATGCAATGTTGCAATCTTCTTCAGATAAAGGACAGATGAAAGATACGATTGAAGTTTCTAACTCTGTTGCTCTTAATCCAATAATGATAAGGACATGTATTGAAACAGCTCTTAAAGATGAAGAAATTGAGAAGATAAAAAAGATTACGACTACATTGGATAAAGATGTCATATGGGTAATAGAGCCAAACAAGAAAATCGGTGATGGTACATACTCCTCTTTCTTGGAAACATATGACAGAATTTTGAAGGGTAACCCAAATATTAATTTCGGAATCGATTTAGATTTAGGAGGACTTCCTAAAGAGCATAATTTATTGTCTGTATTAGATCACATGAATACAAATGATATGTATCCACTACTCCTTTCTCTTAGTGGCAAAGAGTATGTTGAAGGTGATGTCATTACCCACCTCCCTCTTGGTAAAAGTATTGATGAGAATAAGCAGTTAGGTGAATATTTATACAAGATGCAACTACGAGGGGAAAAAATACCTGGCTTAGTAATAGAGAGCTCCCCTGCTATAAGAAATTCTTTAAGGGATTATTCTCAGTTTTTAGACTCTTTCGCTAAAGGCTTTAATCATTAAACACTCTCTTCGATTTATTCCTATATCAAAGTATTGATAAAGAGTTATGATACGGCCTATTACTCCTTTACTATTCCCAAAATATTTTGAGCAAAGAGAGGTCTCTCTTTTATAGATATCGTGAGGATGTCTTTAAGCATCGTAGTAACCTCCCTACTATTTGTAGATGTGGATTCAGACCTGTTCTTGTTTAAAAAGAAAGGTATTACAGAAACATCACAGCCTA
>CAZPFV010000031.1:0-6784 GCA_964585985.1 uncultured Candidatus Saccharibacteria bacterium | reverse complement strand
AGAATTATTATAATCAGGTGGTTAATCATTGATAAATCAAATATAATACACATTATAAAGAACCTTTTAATTTTGCCTATACTTTTTAATTATTCATAGAGTTGAAAGAAAAGGTGTGTGTAAGAATAAGAGAAAGCATAAAGTATCCATCAGAATTAGCTTTATTAATTTATATCAAATTTTGAAAATTATAGTTTTCAAATATATGAATTTACTTAAATCGCTTGATATCAAGGGATTTTTGCTGTATAAAAATAGAAACTTATAAATTTCTATTTTTGGAATTGTATCAAAGACGGTAAGAACATAGATCCTGCTTGTGGTTCAGGTTCACTACTTTTGAAGTTTGCTAAGGTTTTAGGGAAAGAGAATATAAGGCAAGGTTTCTTTGGACAAGAGATTAATCTTACAACATACAACCTCTGTCGTATAAATATGTTTCTTCATGATATTAACTACAATAATTTTGATATAGCTTTAGGTGATACATTAACAGATCCTAAACATTGGGATGATGAGCCTTTTGATGCAATAGTTTCTAATCCTCCATACGCCACCAAGTGGGAAGGAGATAGTAATCCTCTCCTTATCAATGACCCTCGTTTTTCACCTGCTGGTGTTTTAGCACCTAAGAGTAAGGCTGATTTAGCTTTTACAATGCATATACTTTCTTGGCTTTCTACTAGTGGTACTGCCGGTATTGTTGAATTCCCTGGTGTACTTTACAGGGGTGGTGCGGAGCAGAAGATTAGGAAGTATTTGGTAGATAATAACTATATTGATACTGTAATACAGCTTCCTCCTGATTTGTTCTTTGGTACAAGTATTGCAACTTGTATTATTGTTCTAAAGAAGAGTAAGAAAGAAAACAGTATTCTTTTCATAGATGCATCAAAGGAATTTGTAAGAGAGGGTAACAAGAACAAACTAAGTGAGGAGAATAGGAAGAAGATACTAGATACATTTAAGAAGAGGGAAGATATTGAACATTTTGCTAAGGTAGTAGGTAACCAAGATATTGGAGAGAATGATTACAATATCTTTGTATCTTCTTATGTAGAACAGAAGGATACTAGAGAGGTTATAGATATTAAGGAACTTAATAAAGAGATAGAGGAAATAGTAAAGAGACAGAATGTATTAAGAGAGGGTATAGATAATATTGTTAGGGAGATAGAGGGGGAATAGTATGGCTTGTTATTTACTTACTTATGGAAGTTGTCAGTGCAAGACGAGATAATAGCGAAAATAAAGGAATCGAATCTAGTCGTTGGAATTGCCGGACCTGGTACTGGTAAGACTTATGCATTCAAGCGAATAATAGAGTCAGAGGAATATAAAGATAAGAGAGTCTTAATACTATCTTTTATTAATAAACTAGTGAACGATTTAGCTAAAGATTTCCAAAATTACTCCAATGTAGATGTTATGACTTTACATGCCTTTGCTAAAAAACATTTGTCCGACAATATAAATCTAGTCGAGAATCTAGATGATATAATAACAGGTGATTATTCATTGATGACAGGGAAAGAATTTAATTATCAGGAACATTTTTGTAAAAATCAATTATCTCCGCAACTAAATAGTGAAGAATTCGAATTCTATTGCAAGAGAAAAAAGTTTTATACATGGGGAGAAGAAAAATTGTATTCATTTAATTCTTCTATCTTAGTAGCCAATATGTTCTTTGAAAAGAATGAAGATAAAATTCCAAAATATGACTTAATCCTCATCGATGAATTCCAAGATTTTAATGAATTAGAATACAATCTTATTCGACTTTTAAATAAGAAAAACAAAATTATTGTTGTTGGAGATGACGATCAATCTTTGTATGAATTTAAATTTGCAGTTCCCGCAATAATTAGAAATTTATACACAGTATCAAGTGATAATGGCTTTTCTTTAGATTATTGTAGAAGATGTACAAGGGTTATAGTTAATGCTTCTAATAATTTGATACAGGCGTCTCAAAGCAAGGGTTTGCTGTCTGGCAGGATTGCTAAAAAATTTCTTTATCCCGAAGGGGAAAATGATGAGAAGGATACTTACAGTAATACCTTTGATAGGATTGATTTTCTTTCTGGAATAAAAGGTGGTTTGTTGATTTCTAAACTTTCTAGGAAAATAGCACAAGATCACAAAGAACTATTAGAAACTAGAAAGAGCATGGGAAATGAAGATAAAATGGTTAGAGTACTAATTATTGCTGCAAAACACTATCATCAAATGTTATATGACGGTTTAATTAGAGAAGGATTCAATGTCGTAGAATACGAATTATTTGTGAATGATAAGAAAGAAAAACGAGGCAGAAGCAATAAAGAACTAACAAAGATATTTGATGAGTTGTCTAAAAGAAAAACACATGATATGAGTTTACGACAAATACTAAATTTATACTTTTCGGAGGCAGAAATTGCAGAAATTTTAAAACAAGAAAAGAAAATTTGGAGTTGCATCACAGATGATAAGAAAAAAGAGATAGAGAAGGATATTGAAATATTTAAAAAAGCAAAAAGAGGAGATGAGCTAAATGAAGAGGAGATTGGAAAGTTAAATAAGATCTTTAACTTGAAAGGATTAGTATCAAAAATGTTAAATGGTTTTAATAAAATACTTTCTGGAGCTATAGAGATAGAAATAGTTAGTACAATGGGTTCAAAGGGGTTGTCTGCGAATTTAGTTTACTATCTGTATGTAGATGATGAAGAAATATTTGGAAAGAATCTTAAATTAGCAGATAACAAAGTGTGTGAGGTTTTAGTCGCTGTTACTAGGGCAAAAGAGAAATTAACATTAATTGCGAGAGGTGGTGCTAAACCTAAAATAATTGAGTTACTTGGTGAGGAAAATATAAATTATAGTTAAAATTGGTTAATGAAAAATAGTAGAAGAGAAAAACTAATTAAAGAACTATGTCCTGATGGAGTTGAATATAGGAGATTAGGAGAAGCTGTTAATATCTTAGATAATCTTCGTAAACCAATATCTAAAAGTAAGAGAGAAAAAGGTACTATTCCTTATTATGGTGCAAATGGAATTCAGGATTATGTTAAAGATTATATTTTTGATGGAACTTTCTTGTTAGTAGGAGAAGATGGCTCTGTTGTAAACAGTGATGGCTCTCCTGTATTAAATTGGGCTACTGGTAAGATATGGGTAAACAATCATGCACATGTTTTGAGCGAAAAGAAAGATTTGGCATTACTAAGGTTTGTTTATTTCTACTTGCAATGTATTGATGTTACAGACATAGTTCGTGGTATGCCGCCAAAAATTAATCAGCAAAATTTGCGTAATATTAGAATCCCCCTGCCTCCTCTTGACATACAAAAGGAGATAGTTAAAATTCTTAACGAGTTTACAGAGTTGGAGGCAGAGTTGAAGGCAGAGTTGGAGAGTAGAAAGAAACAGTATGAGTATTATAGAAATAGTCTTTTAACTTTTGGGGATAAAATTGAGAGATTAGCTTTGGTAGATGTCTGTGAGTCTATAAGTGCTGGTGGTGATTTACCCTCCCGTTATATAAGAGGTGTTCTACCAGCTGAAGACTGTATTTACCCAATTTATTCCAATGGGTCAGAAGATAAGGCTTTGTATGGATTTACTGATAGTTACAAAGTAGACAGAGATGCTGTAACTATTTCTGCAAGGGGTACAATTGGTTACCATGCGGTTCGCAAGGCGAGATTTACACCAATTGTTCGTTTAATAACATTAATTCCTGATGCAAACTTTCTAACTCCAGAATTTTTAAATCAGGTTTTATATACAACAGAAATAGGACACACAGGAGGTAGTATTCCACAACTGACAGTTCCTAATGTCTCAAAGATCAAAATCCCCATCCCCCCTCTCTCTGAACAAAAAAGAATTGTATCCATACTAGACAAATTCGACTCCTTAGTAAATGATATATCCATAGGATTACCAGCAGAACTAAATGCAAGAAGAAAACAATACGAATACTATCGTAATAAATTATTAACATTTAAAGAGTATGGAAAATAATTACAAATATAACCTCGTTGTTGAAAACCCTCAAAGCACAGTAGTGGGGCAATACATACCAAATAAACTAAGAGACAAATCATACCAAAGTGAAGCACAGTTAGAACAAGAATTCATAAATCAATTGGAACTACAAGGATACGAATACCTTCCAATAAATAATGAAGAAGACCTGATAGTCAATTTAAGAAAACAATTAGAAAAATTAAATGAAATTACATTCTCTAATGAAGAATGGGAAAGATTCTTTAATAGTGAAATAGCTAATAAAAACCAAGGTATAGAAGAAAAAACAGAGACAATACAAGAAGATTATATAAAAATATTAAAAAGAGATGATGGAACAGAAAAAAACATATACCTAATTAGAAAAGACAACATACATTACAACAGCCTACAAGTAATCAACCAATATACAACAACAGGAGGACAGAGAGACAACAGATACGATGTAAGTATTCTTGTAAACGGTCTTCCTCTAGTACATATTGAATTAAAGAGAAGAGGTGTAGCAATACAAGAAGCATTCAATCAGATAAACAGATATCAAAGAGAAAGCTTTTGGTCAGATTCAGGATTATTTGAATATGTACAAATCTTTGTAATATCCAATGGGACACATACAAAATATTATAGTAATACAACTAGATCCCAACATATAAAAGAATTGGGTGAGGGATCTACATCAAAAAGTAGAAAAACAAGCAATTCCTTCGAGTTTACAAGTTGGTGGGCAGATGCAACAAACAAACCAATACCAGACCTAATGGATTTTGCTAAAACCTTTTTTGCAAAGCACACAATCCTAAACATTATTACAAAGTATTGTATTTTTACAACTGAAAAAATGTTACTTGTAATGAGACCGTATCAGATAGTAGCTACAGAAAAAATACTAAACAAGATAGAAATTAGTACAAACTACAAAAAATTAGGAACAATAGAGGCTGGAGGATACATATGGCATACAACTGGTTCAGGTAAGACTCTAACAAGCTTTAAGGCCGCACAACTAGCAACTCAACTACCATATATTGAGAAAGTTCTTTTTGTCGTTGATCGTAAAGACTTGGACTATCAAACAATGAGAGAATACGACAAGTTTAAGGAAGGAGCAGCAAACAGTAATACAAGTACGAAGATTCTTAAACAACAACTAGAAGACCCTGATGCAAGAATAATTATTACAACTATTCAGAAGTTAGATAACTTTGTTAGAAGAAATACAGGTCATCCTGTTTTCAATAGTCATATTGTAATTATTTTTGATGAATGTCACAGATCACAATTTGGTGAGATGCATGCTTCAATAGTTAAAGCTTTTAAGAAGTATCATCTATTTGGTTTTACAGGTACACCTATCTTTGCTGTTAATGCATCTTCTGGAGGAAGACCGGACTTCAAAACTACGCAACAAGCATTTGGCGATAAGTTACATACATATACAATTGTAGATGCTATTTCAGATAAAAATGTTTTACCTTTCAAAGTTGATTACATTTCTACAATGAGAGAGGCAGAAAATATAGAAGATAAACAGATAAGTGATATTGATAGAGAAGCTGTTTTAGCTGCGCCTGAGAGGTTAGAGAATATTGTTAGATATATAATTGAACACTTTGATCAAAAAACAAAGAGAAATAGCTTTTATAAACTTAAAGAAAGAAGGTTAGCAGGTTTCAATTCAATATTTGCTGTTTCTTCCATAGACGTAGCTATGAAATATTATGCGGAATTTCAAAGGCAGTTTGCTAACTTACCAAGTGATAAAAGATTAAAGGTGGCAATGATATACAGCTTTGGTGTTAATGATGAAGATGTGGATGGAATGTTAGATGAAGATCCAGAGAACACAGATATGTTGGATAGTAACTCTAGAGATTTCTTAGACAGGGCGATTAAGGATTACAATGAGATGTTTGGAACATCATTTGATACTTCTTCGTATAAGTTCCAAAACTATTACAAAGATGTGAGCCGAAGAGTGAAAGACAGAGAGGTGGACATTCTCCTTGTTGTTAGTATGTTTCTAACTGGTTTTGATGCAACAACTCTCAATACTCTTTGGGTTGACAAGAATTTAAGATTGCATGGCCTTCTTCAAGCATACTCAAGAACAAATCGTATATTAAATACTGTAAAAACATTTGGAAATATTGTGTGTTTCAGAAATTTGGAGAAAGCAACAAATGAATCTATTGCTCTATTTGGTGATAAAGAGGCTAGCGGTATTGTATTACTCAAATCCTACGAAGATTACTATTATGGGTATAAAGACGGTGATAAAGAAATAAGGGGTTATGAGAGCTTTATTAAAGAACTTCTAGAGAGATTTCCTGTAGGTGAAATAATAGTTAGTGAGCAAAATCAAAAAGATTTTATCAGACTATATGGTGCAATATTAAGAGTAAAAAATATTTTAACCACATTTGATGAGTTTGAAGGAAATGAAATATTAAGTGATAGAGAGGTACAAGACTATCACAGCATGTACATCGATTTATACAACGAATTTAAGAAAGAAGGGGATTTGGAAAAGGAAAATATTAATGATGATGTTGTATTTGAGATGGAACTTATTAAACAAGTGGATATCAATATAGATTACATTATTGCGTTGATTAAGAAATACCACGAAGATCATGTCAAAAACAAAGAGGTTTTAGTTGATATTAACAAAGCAATTGACTCTAGTATGAAGTTGAGAAACAAAAAAGAGTTAATTAACCAATTTATCTCTTCTCTAGATATATCTTCTTCTGTTGAT
>CAZPFV010000030.1:4753-7053 GCA_964585985.1 uncultured Candidatus Saccharibacteria bacterium | reverse complement strand
AGAGTGAAGAAGCTAGGGAGAAGATGGGTGAATATATTAAGGAGAAAGGAATAGGAGATGTTGTTGTTAGATACAACCTAAGGGATTGGATTTTCTCAAGACAGCACTACTGGGGTGAACCGATTCCAATTGTACATTGTGACAAATGTGGTGAAGTTCCTGTTCCAGAAGATCAGCTTCCAATTAAATTGCCTGAAGTTGAAAGCTATGAACCGACAGATACTGGGGAATCACCATTGGCAAGTATTACAGAATGGGTAAATACGAAATGTCCTAAATGTGGAGGAGACGCTAAAAGGGAAACAGATACAATGCCAAACTGGGCAGGTTCTAGTTGGTATTACCTTAGGTATCTTGATCCGCATAACGATAAAGAATTTGCTGATATGGAAAAGATGAAATATTGGATGCCGGTGGATCAGTATGAGGGTGGTTCTGAGCATGTAACTCTTCATCTTTTGTATTCAAGATTCTGGCACAAGGTGCTTTCAGACTTAGGATTAGTTCCAGGTATTGAACCGTACAAGAAAAGGACAATACATGGGGTTGTTTTAGGAGAAGGTGGTGTTAAGATGTCAAAATCTTTGGGAAATGTCATTACACCTGACCGATTGCTAGAAGAGTACGGGGCTGATGTCACAAGGGCATATCTCATGTTCATGGGACCATATGAGGGTGATGTTGTCTGGAGTACAGAAGCTATCAATGGAGTTAAAAGATTTGTCTCAAAGCTCTATACCTATCTTTTAGCTCTGTGGGAGAGGAAAGACGATAAATTGGCAGAGAATGGAAGTATTGCTAAATTGGTAACGAAAGTTAAAGAGGACATACTAAACTTTAAATTTAACACCTCAATCTCAGCGCTCATGCAATTCTACAACTCAAATATTGATTCTACATTCTCAACTTCCGATATTGAAAGATTGATTCTAACAATTGCTCCAATTCTTCCACATATGGCAGAGGAGATTTGGGAAAAAACTGGACATGAGTTTAGTGTTCATACTCAAAGATGGCCAGAGATAGATGAAAGCCTTTTAGAAGATGACATCATTGAAATCCCTGTACAGGTAAATGGCAAATTGAGAGGAAAGATAGAGGTTTCTTCAGATGCAACACAAGAAGATGTTGAAAAAACAGTATTAGAAAGCCAAATCTTAGGAGATGTTGAAGTTAAGAAAATAATATATGTACCTAAGAAAATAGTGAGTGTGGTTGTGTAGATAAATTAATATATTTTCCTATGGATGTAACAAAGAAAAACACAATACTAACAGTTGGTATTGTAGTAGCAATATTTGCTGTTGTATTCGGTCTTTTGATGATTTTAAATAAAATGAGTTTTACAAATATGGACAATACAGATAATCCTTCAAATGTACTTTCGGTAGATGATGGACCAGTTGAGTCCAACTATACTGCAACTATTAAGACAAGTATGGGGGATATAGTTCTTGCATTGTATGATACTAAAGCACCTAATACTGTGAAGAACTTTAAGGAGCTTGCAGAGAAAGGGTTCTACAATGGGCTAATCTTTCACAGGGTAATACCAACCTTTGTGATACAGGGAGGTGATCCAAATGGAAATGGTACAGGTGGTCCAGGTTACAAATTTGATGATGAGATATCTAATGTGAAGTTTACTCCATATACACTAGCAATGGCGAACTCAGGGCCTAATACAAATGGTTCTCAGTTCTTCATAACAACAGGAGATATTGGTGAGGCTAATATGCGTAACTTAGATGGTGGATATACCATTTTCGGAGGTGTACTTAGTGGTCAGGAGGTTGTTGATAGTATTAGTAGGGTTGAAACAGACGCAAATGACAAGCCTCTTGCGCCTGTGACAATGGAGTTAATAACTATCGAGAAGAATTAATCTTCAGTTCATAATTGTAGTGTAATATGTTACTTAATGGACATATTACAAAAGAAGCAAATTTTCAAATATGTTGTGGTTGGGGCACTTTCCTTGTTGCTCGGTATATTCTTAGACCATTTCCTCATCTATCCATTCTTTACATTAGATAAAGAGCAAGTTGTGGAAGGTGTTGGTAATGAGAATAATGTTCCCATAGTTCAGGTTGAGACTCAGGGAGGAGAGGATAAAACTCTTGAGATTCCTAAGACCTGTAAAATACATGTAGATGTGAGTGGTGCACTAAAGAGACCGGGTGTTTTCTGTCTAGAAGAAGGTTCGATGGTGATAGATGCCATTACAAAGGCTGGGGGATTTACAGATCAAACAGCATACAGGTTTGTTGCTAGGAAGATAAATCTCTCACAAGTATTGG
>CAZPFV010000030.1:0-4743 GCA_964585985.1 uncultured Candidatus Saccharibacteria bacterium | reverse complement strand
AACTGATTGCAAGCATTTGAGCTTTCTTCCACAAGCAAAGGAGGTAGAGACGATTGTGAGTAATACCTCTGATATTACTATGCCTACGAGTGAGATAGAGGCAGGCAACTCACCTGATACTACTAGTGGAGGAGATGAAAAATGTATTAATATCAATACTGCAAGTGCAGAAGAGTTAGATACATTAAATGGTGTAGGTCCAACTATGGCACAGAAGATCATAGAGGGAAGACCGTATTCAAAAATTGAGGACCTTTTGAATGTGAGTGGAATAGGGGAATCAACATTTGCAAAGTTCAAAGAGAAGATATGTATCTAAGAATTAGAAGGATACTAGAGGGTGTGTTTCTGAGGTTTCAAAAGAGAGTGATAGGGTTGGCTAGGTTCTTGGGAGACTACAAAATCATTTCATTTTCAATTCTGTATATCCTTCTAGATGCAGTCATGATCACTCTGTTGAGAAACATAAAGGTATTCCATACTATCGGACTGTTGGGTTTGGTTCTACTATGCATTGTACTCTATAAAGTTGGGAAAAAGATTAAAAATAACAGAGGGGGAATTTTTACAAAGGGAGGAAGACAAAAAAAGAAGAGAGAGTGGGTAGGTACAATTTTTGAACTTTTGTTTTTTGTAGTTATAACAGCCCTTCTAGTTTGTTTGCGAATAACTCCGGTTTTAAGATATGAGGAGGATATGCAGGAGAAGGTGACAAGTTTCACTAACAGTTCCACAGTCTTAAGGGGATATATCCGTGACGAACCAGTTGAAAAGCATAAAAACCAGCAGCTTGTAATTAGTATTCTAGAGGGTGAGATGAAAGGAGGGGGACAATCTCTGCCTGAGGGTATGTTGGTGCAAGTTAAGACATCTTCCTTCTATAAATTCCACCTAGGGCAGGAGTGTCAATTTCGTGGAACTCTGGAAGAACCAGAGAACTTTGACGACTTTGACTACAGGGCTTACTTGCGAGATAGGAAAATTTTTCTTTTGATGAATAATCCAGTAGTTGAATGTATCCCCATATCTGAGAGTCGACATGGGCATGTGGTTAGAAATGCTCTTGTAGACATGAAAAACAGCCTAATTGGAGTTAAACGAGCCCCAATCTTCACTACTTGCTGGTATTATCTTTGGTCAGAAAAGGCTCTTTAGCAATACTTTTGATGAGGGGACAAGAGTGGCAGGGTTAAGTCACATAGTAGCAGCTTCGGGATACAATGTCACCATACTGGTAGTTGCTACTGAGAAAATATTTTTCTTTCTGCCTAAAAAATCCAGGGTGATAGTTGGCCTCATAGTTATCTGGTTGTTTGCAATCCTCTCTGGTCTTTCATCTTCAATAGTGCGAGCCTGTATAATGGGGAGTATATCTCTCTTAGCAATCATATTTGGTAGAAGCAATACTGTGCATGTTGCAATTCCTCTAGCTTCTGCTCTTTTTGTTGTTGCACAGCCCTTAATTGTATTTGATGTCGGCTTCCTTCTCTCAATATCTGCAGTACTAGGTTTGACATATATTCTTCCAATATTGCTTGATTTGAAAGCAAAAGTTACTAAGAAATTTCAATTTGTTGATGATAATATTCTTCCAACTCTAAGTTGCACTCTTGGTACACTTCCCATCTCCATTCTTACCTTTAACACTTTCTCCATATGGGCAGTTCCAAGTAATACCATAATTCTTCCCATTATTGACACAACAATGTTCTTAGGGGTTTTGGGTATAGTAGCGTGGAACATCTTCAAACCCCTCTCATACATCTTCTTTACAATTACCAATATGCAACTGAAGTACTTCGAGTTTGTTGTTAATCTAATACATTCTCTTAATTGGGGTCAATTTGAGTTCTCTGGAGGAGCATCTAAGTTTGTTTCACTAACTTTTCTGCTAATTACAATACTTTTCATAATCTATCTCTATCCAATTGAAAATGAACAGTACAACTACTATCTTAAATCTGATTCTTAAGTTTCTCTGGAAGAATATTTTGTTGATAATATTCTTTTTGGCAGGGTTGTTTTTTGTTGTAGTATTAAGGAAAACAACAATATTGCAACCAGAGATTGTTTTTCTTGATGTTGGGCAGGGTGATGCCATTTTAATACAACAAGATAACTTTCAAATTGTGATTGATGGTGGAGGAGATACATCCGTTCTGTATGGTTTAGCTAAGCATATGCCTTGGTATGACAAGACGATAGAGAGATTAATCTTAACACATCCTCATCAGGATCATCTTGAGGGTCTTTTGCTGATACTTAAGAAGTACAAAGTAGAGGAGGTTTGGTATTTTCCAGTTGAGTATGAGTATAGTGGGTATGAATATTTGCTAAAAGAGTATGAAACGTTATTGCGAGAGGTAAAAGCAGGTGATTATATTCGATATAGTGATTTGTATGGTATAGTTCTCTTTCCATTTGAGGGTGACCCGCAGAGAGTGAGGAATGTGAATAATGCTTCGGTTGTAATGTTTTTTGAGATTGATGAGTACAAGATATTGTTAATGGGCGATGCAGAGATGGAGGTAGAGGAAAAGCTTTTGGACTATGAATTTTTACATGGAATTGATATTCTGAAAGTGGGGCATCACTGTTCTAACACTTCAACCTCCGAAGAGTTGTTAAGTTTCACACAACCTAGTATAGCTATCTGCTCATGTGGAATCCTTAACAAGTTTGGACATCCGCATTATGAAACTTTGGAAAAATTTAAAAATGCGAATGTGCAATATTTGATCACATATGAGGAGGGGGATATGAAGTTTGTATTCTAATGTTAAGGGAAAACTGGTAGAATGGTTTAGATTTGTACCTATAGCTCAATTGGATAGAGCATTGGTTTGCGGAACCAAAGGTTGTCGGTTCGATTCCGGCTAGGTACGTACAGGTCTGGCCTAGGTTAGACCTACAAACCACATTCATATCTCCCCGGTTTTTCCTTTCTCTCACCGTTTCCTAGTCCTCGGCGACAACAAAAAAGAGAAAGTTGGGTTATGCAAACCCATCTGTTTGTGGGGTCGAACATATGAGTTGGACCGTTGTTACAACAGAAGTGGTTTGAAAAGAGGGACAGACCTAGGTCAGACATGGTCTTTTGTGGTAAAATACAACAGGAAAGCACCTGTAGCTTAACTGGATAGAGCATCGGTCTTCGGAACCGAGGGTTGGGGGTTCGAATCCCTCCAGGTGCGTATTGTGATATATTATGTACATACCATATGAAGCAGAAGATACAAAAGATAGTTGCAGATGCGTTGGAAAAGATGGGTGTCGACACATCTTCTCTTGATGTTGTTGTTGAGATTCCAAAAGATGCTTCCAACGGTGATTACTCTACCAATGTTGCAATGAGATTAGCATCTGTTTTGAAGAAGAAACCTTTAGATATTGCAAATGAGATTGTAAGCCATATTGAGGATGATGATTTCTCTAAAGTAGAAGCAGTTGTACCCGGATTCATTAACTTCTATCTCTCTCCAACGTATCTTTTGAAGGAAGTTCAAAGAATAGCTGATAATCCTGCTGGATATTTTCAGTCTACTTTGAAACAGGGTGAGAAGTTGGCAATTGAATATACAGATGCAAATCCGTTCAAGGTTCTCCATATTGGACATTTGTATTCCAATACAGTAGGAGAGGCTTTTGCGAGGCTTCAGGAGGCTCTAGGAGCTGATGTAAAGAGGGTGAACTACCAAGGTGATGTTGGTCTTCATGTAGCTAAAACACTTTGGGGTTTGGAGAAGAAGTTGAAAGATGAAGGCAAGACATTTTCAGATGTGGAAAAGCTACCATTAGCAGAAAGAGTTAAATATTTAGGTGATGCGTATGTGGAAGGTGCTGAGAAGTACGACTATTCTGATGACCAAGAAGCCAAAAAGGAGATAGATGAGATTAACTATTACATCTTCTACATCACAAATCCTGTGTTAGAGAAGAAGGATTTTAAGAGATTTGAAGATGTTGGTATGAAAGAGAAATATGTTAAAGGAAGACAGTGGTGTTTGGAACATTTTGAAACAATATATGAGAGGTTGGGAACGAAGTTCGATCACTATTTCCTTGAAAGTGAAGTAGGGGCAACAGGATTGAAGATAGTTTTGGAGAATGTTGGGAAGATTTTTAAGGAGGATGATGGTGCAATTATCTACGAAGGTGATGAGAAGAAGAATTTACATACTAGGGTGTTTGTGAATAGGTATGGGTTACCAACATATGAAGCTAAGGAGTTGGGACTTGCTTTCAAGAAGAAAGAGGATGTTGATTATGATACTTCTATTATTATTACAGCAAATGAGCAAAGTGGCTATTTCAAAGTGGTTATGGATGCCCTTAGCAAACTGGACGAGGGAATTGCTAAAAACACTCAACATTTCGCTCATGGAGTGGTAAAGTTGCCAAATGCACAGAAAATGTCTAGTAGAAGAGGTGGTATCATTTCTGCCGAGTGGCTATTAGATGAAACAAAGAAGAAGGTGCTTAAAAAGATGAAGGAGAGTTCTACTGTTCCTGTTGAGGATGTTGAGGGGGTATCTGAGAAGATTGCAATTGGTGCAATTAAGTATGCATTCTTAAGGGTAACCGTAGGGAGTGATATTGCTTTTGACTTTGACAAGGCGATATCATTTGATGGAGATACGGGTCCGTATATTCAATATGTGTATTCTAGGTGTAGCTCTCTCCTAAGAGAGTTTGGAAGTAAAGGTGCTGGTGAAGTTTGTTTAAGAAGGTGTTTGTTAAACC
>CAZPFV010000029.1:0-7383 GCA_964585985.1 uncultured Candidatus Saccharibacteria bacterium | reverse complement strand
TAGCATCGTTTTTAGGAGGTGTTTTGCACGAGGTTTCTGCTTTATCTCCAACGGTAGGGTACTTTGTAGGTATAGGGGTAGCAAATATAAAGTGGAGCAATTCTAAGTATATATTCGAAATGATAATGTATATACTAGCATTAATTGCTGCTATTGTTTTGAATTTTGCGTTTAATATATTTTCATAGACATAATGAAGTAGGGGAGTAGGGCCTATAGGGGCAAAAGGCCTATAGTTTCACGTAGCCTGTAGTAATAACAGTGTGGATAAGTAAGTGCTAATGTATATCAATGTATAACACGTATAAATAGAGGTGTAGAAGAT
Organism: uncultured Candidatus Saccharibacteria bacterium; assembly: GCA_964585985.1. Taxonomy (GTDB): domain Bacteria; phylum Patescibacteriota; class Dojkabacteria; order SC72; family SC72; genus UBA2259. Next base: position 7,058 of record CAZPFV010000029.1, on the reverse strand, counting down.
AAAAAAGAAAACTTTAATAAATACAGAGGTACTAGTGGAGTGGTAGCTACCCTCTTATGCCTGATATATGTTACAATATTTAATAATACATAGCCGAGTATAATCACCCTTATGTGCGATAAGGCAAGGGGGTGTTGGCAGAGTGGGAAGTTGGTCTCTATATAACTTATTATTTTATTTTTGAATATTTATTAATATAATTGGAAATCATTGAAATTTATTTACAATCAATTTTTACATATTTCCCTACTTCTATCTCTCTTAAAAATTATCACTCCCCTACTTTATATTTTATTTTTTAAAAGTTAATATATAGATATGAAGAAAACATATTTGTTAAATAATGTTCCTAAACTTCCTGATCAGGATATGTACCTTCTTAACCTTCAAAATAACGGATACAGTCATCAGACTATAATTAGTTATGCAAGGGATTTATCAATATTTAGTGTATATCTATACTTCAATAATATTAAGTTTCTTAATCTAACTAAACAAGACATATTAAATTACAAAGGCTATTTATCTAGTGGTAATCATTTGAAGGATTTGGATAAAGTGAGGGAAGAAAGTATAGAAAGTGGCTTTAAATCAATACAAACCGGGGGTGAGGCTCTGAGAGGCCCAGGAAGGCTTTCGAAAAAGAATAGTGGTATGATTGGTCCTGTGGAAAATGATGAAAAAGAAAATGATGCGCCTGATGGTTCTCCACAGGTATATCGTGATGACTTCTTGACTAAAGTCTACGGTAAGGTCTACGGCTCTTTAGGTATTTTAGAGAAGCCTCTTAATTCTAGAGCCAGAAGTAAGGACGGCTTAGATCCTAGAAGTATTAACCGGATGTTATCTGCACTTAGGTCATTTCTTAGATTCCGAATTGAATTTGATTTAGAAATTCCAATCCCTCCAGATGGTATAAAGATGGTTAGGACTAAAAAGAAGATGAAAAAAGTTGCTTCCTTAGGTGAATTAATTAAGTTAATAGAGTCTCCAATGGAGTTCGAAAAGGACGAGCGTGTAGCACTTCGTAACAGGTGTATGTTGGAAATGTTGTTTGCCACCGGTATGAGAATATCAGAGCTGATTAATTTGGATCTTGAACAACTAAATGTTGAGGGGAAAATTTATGTTCTTGGCAAAGGAAAAAAGGAGCGAGCCGTATATTTGACTCCAAGGTCTTTGGGTTGGTTAAATAAATATTTGAAATTAAGATTGGAGTATGCATTTTCTGATAGATCCAATGATGAACAACCCGAGGGTATCAATAAATTGTTTTCTGATTTAGGAGTAGACCCCGAGAACGTGAAACGTCGTGAAACACCTGCGGAGGATCAGATTTCTCAAGGGCTTAATTTAGAGGTCTTTGATGCAAATAATATGAAATATATTCAGTTGATTGAGCAGTATAGAAAAGATAAATTTTTAGAAAAATTCAACTCCCCTGCCCTATTCATTCCTTTTGTTGGAGTTAGAAGTAAAAAACCAGATGCTAGGCTTTCAACAAACTATTTTCAAGAAAAGATAGCTGATTATAGAAAAAGATTGGGTATTCAAATACCAACCTCTGCACATAGTTTAAGACATGGTTTTGCTACATATATGGCAGAAAATGGAGCTAGTGCTGTAGCTTTGCAAATACTTTTGGGTCACGAAAGCTTAAATACTACTACAAAATATGTTCATGCAAGCGAAAAGTTTGCGGAAGAGACAGTAAAGAAAAACCATCCTTTGAAGTAGTAAAGCAATTACTCTGTTGTACTTGTAATGCTTTGATAAATATCGGTTTCCATCGCTTTGTTTAGCAATTCTTTTGCCTGAGGGTCTCCACTGTTTGCACGCTCTAGTAATGCTTTTGTTTCTTCAACAGTCTTCTCAAATGTATCAACTAAATCTTGGTACATATTTGCTATTTCATTTTGAGCATTCTCTCCATATGCAGTGAATGCCAATTCTTTTATAAGGCTTTCAAAATGCTCTGGAGATTTAGCTTCCTTCATCCTATTCTCAATTACTGTTAATTCGTCATCACTTAATTTATCTACAGCATCTTGGTAGAGGAGATCTAGTACCTGTTCCGAGATGACTTCGTATAGCTCTTCTGCTTCTTGTTGAGGTAATCCAATCTCTAGAATCTTTTTTAATATTTCTTCTTTCATTACAAGCTTATCTTAATTTAAATTTAGTTTCCTAAAATAATTTCTGCTGCTTTAGCAGCGGCATCTACGGGGTTCATACCATTATATGCCTGTCTTAGAAATTGGTTAGCGACATCTCCATTAAATTGGCCTATGAGCTTCTCTTTAGGTACTAATCTAGATAACTCATTAAAGAAATTCCCTTGAAGAACTCCATTGCTTCCGGCTGCATCAGTTAAGAATACATTATCTCCTCTCCATCCCATTTTTGTGTAGTCCCATCCTAAATCAGATGCTTTAAAGGTAGTATTTCCACTCATCCAAGATTCCATATTTCCACCTAAATCTGTAGGTTCAATAGGTACTTCAGGTGTTGGTACTTCAGGCGTTGGTGCTTCTGGTGCTGTTGGTTCCTGTGGTACTTCAGGTGTTGCCACTCCTCCTGCCTCTTTTCCCATCCCTATATGGAAATCCTTTCCAACTATCCCTTCAAACATATTCCCTATTCCGTATCCTGTAGCTCCACCAACTAATACAGCGCCTACTTCACCTAATCTGTTTGCCCACCATTCTCTTCGTTTCTGTCTCTTATCCATTTCACCTAACTCTGCCAAGGTCTTACCTCTTCTAGAGTCATACTTCATTGCATTAGATTGGGCTCTTAACTTGTCACCCCATTTGGAAAGAGCTTTCCCTACGACCCTTCCTCCTAGGGTAACGCCGAGTACCGCAGCAATTCCTATAGCTGGGGTTGCGAGTGCTACTCCAGCTCCAGCTACTCCTGCTGCAATTTTAATCCATTTCTCCTTGTTCTTTCTTTTTCTCTCACTTTCAGCTGTAGCGATTTCTAACTGCTTATCTATAGCTTCTTTCTGTTTTAATAAATTGAAGTATTTAATTTTTTCTTCATCAGAGAGCTCCCCAGTATTAGCTAGCTTCTCATCGAGGATTGCTAATTCGTTGCCGATTAGTGCAGATGTTTGTTCAGGAGTATTTTCCCCTCTTAGTTCTCTTAATTGATCTTGGAGTTCAGCGATTTTTGGATCCACCGTTGTTACTGGTGTAGGAATAGGAATTGGATCAATTGGGTCTACTACAGGTGTGGGATCAACAGGCTCTGGTGTAGGTATTGTTGGGTCTAATAGAGTAGTAGATTGAGTTTGACTCTGACTCTGACTCTGCTGTTGAGTAAGTCCTTGACCTGATTGTATTTGGCTTTGGTCTTGCTGCTGCTGTTGAATAGAATCAGTTCCACTTTGTATTTGACTTTGGTTTTGATCTTGTTGTTGGATAAGTTCAGGACCTGATTGTATTTGGCTTTGCTCTTGTTGCTGTTGTTGAGTAGAATCCCCTTCACTTTGTATTTGATTTTGGTCCTGCTCTTGTTTCTGCACTGCTGATATTGGTTGTGGATTTATTGATTGAGATTGAATTTGGTCAAGGTTAAGATAATTATTTACAACATTTTCAATAACGATTTTACTTTTCTCCTCTTTATTCTCTTGAATATTATTTTGTATATTAACTCTCGCTTGCAATAAGTTGATGTATGTAACCATCTCCTCTTGAGAGAGGCTAGAAACCTCTCGTCCTTGTAACAGTTCTTCTATTTTACTATTAGTTTCGCTTAAACGACCATTCATTATCTCCAAAGTGGAATCAATCTCTCCTAGCCTTGCATCGATATCCTGTAATTTTTGCTCAATCCCAGAATCATCAGGAATTGGCTCTGTAATTTCCTCTGGTGTAGGTTCTGTAGTTTCTTCTGGTGTAGGCTCTGGTTGGGGAGTAACTTTATTTCTAGCAAGTAAAGCTAAATATCTTTCTGCTGTCTCTTCATCCATTAATTCAGAGAGAGAATTCTTAAAATTCTTGCCGTATAAATCATCAACAATTAATTCCATATCTGCTAATCTCTGAGCACCTTCTTGGGTTAATTTCCTATGTCCTTCGTTTGCCTGTGAATTGGAATCTAAAGCCTCCTGATCGTCAATAGCTTTTTGAATGGCTTCAAACTGCTCTTTATTAAATATAATGGGAGTCTTACTTATAGGGTTCCCTTCTGGATCCTTTTGTCCACTGTAATATTTAATGTATACATCACCATTTTGAAGGTCAAACCTTGTAGATTCTATAGCTGTTTTCATCTCTTCGTAACCGAATCGAATGTTTGGTGTTCCAAATGGATGTATCATTCGTCTAGGTGAAACCCCATCTGAATCTGCTATTGTAGGCTCCTCAACTTGGCCTAATACTGAATAATCAACTAAGGGTCGTTGCGGTACATTGTCTTCCTTCTCTGTTTTAGGATTAAGAGCCTCCCTTGCTTGATCCTCTTCTCTCTGCTTGTTCTGCCAACCAAAGTATTTTTGTGCATTTTCAGAGAGACCTTTAAGAACATTAAAATTTCTATTTAATTCATTATTTCTATCAATTGCCTCCTGATGATTTCTATCTATTTCCTCTTGTGAGAGATTACCCGAAGAGCTAGGTTGCTCATTAGATTCTTCTACTTCCTGTTGTACATTGCCCCCTTCAATTTGTGGCTGTCCTCTTTGGGCTAAATCTTCTATCATTTCATTATGCAATTCATCATACTGCTTCTCCGTTATATGTAACCTTGCTCCCGGAGCATCAGGGCTTGCAAACCTCATGTTGCTATCTCTGAAAGATGCTCTATCTTTACCATGAGTTAAATCATGAATAACCTGTTGACGAGTCTCTTCTGTTTCATTCTGTGCTGACTGAGCAACTGTTGTAGCATTTGAGTTATCCTCTGGAGTATTATCATTCTTAATAAATTCCCCTGGTTCATTTGAAGGAAGCATATTCAAAAATATATTAATTTTAAATTTTTATGTGCCTTATGAGGTAAAATCAATATAGGCAGGTTGCTAGTAATAGAGTAATATTTTACTCTATTAATGTCAAGCAAAGATATCACAAATATATAGTCTAGAAATATAGATGTTTTTGATATACTATTAACTAATATGAAGTATAGAAAAATTAAATTACCCAGCTTTAAAAAAGTTACAGAATTTTTGAAGAAAAAATTACCAGAGATATCTCTAATATTGATACTCGCATTAGTATGTGTCTTCTCCATTAGCAAAGGGAAGTATCTTCTATCTAATGATAACTATTCACCTGAGCTAAACCCTACCCTATCGGTATCAAGATATTTAGAGTCTCCTGCTTGGAGAGGATACAGAGTATTGGGATTTGCATCAGAGAGTGAACAGGCAGATGTATTTAGAAGTGTATTTTTTGGAATTTTAAATCTGTTTCTTCCTAGATGGTCTCTTGCACAGGTATTTTCGCTTCTCTCCTTAATAGTGGGAGTATTCTCAATGGCAGTATTGATAAAAAAAATATATATGAAATATGTAAACAGAAAGCATTTAGATCTTGTATTTTTAATAGCGGGTCTTTTTTATCTTACTACTCTTTGGACTGCTTGGGTGTTCAATTTCAATATTATGCCGTATGTAAATCAATTCGGTTTTCTCCCTCTCCTTCTCCTAAGCATATATATGTTAATTGAGAAATGGAATTTAAAAAGGATTCTTTTCCTTCTCATTGCTTCGGTTTTGTTTACAGCCTCCTGTGTTATAGCGACTGTATTTTTTGTTGATATCGTTTTCATACTTTTCTTTACAATATATTTTGCTTTTCTTAGGGGGCTTGAAGTAAAGAGAGTATTTATTCTTTTAGGTATATTCTTACTTACCCAACTATTTTGGTTACTACCTTTTGCACAATATACTGTGTCTAGTAGTCAGGATATAATTGATTCATATACTAATAGAGCGATTACTGCCAATACTATTGATTTAGAAGCGGATATGATGACGTTGGGAAACTCTGCACGATTGTATACAAGACTTTTGGGAACTGTAGATGATCCAGCGATTACTTCATATATATTTCCGATGTCTGAGGATTTTCAGGCGTATGATATTTTCAAAGTTGTTGGACTTCTTCCCTTCATATTTTCAATAGTGGGACTAATCTTTGTAATATTGAGAAAGAAATGGAAATTAATACCTCTGTGGGTTTTACTGTTCGGATTACTGTTCTTAATCAAAAATCAAAATCCCCCTCTCGGACAAATGTATCTTTGGCTACAGGAAAGTATACCTCTGTTTAAACAGGTTTTTAGATGGGTTTCTTCTAAATTGGGGCAACCGTATTTAATAGTTTTAACCATTACTGCCACTATTGGGTTCTTCTACCTTTTGAGATTTTTTGAGTCATATTTCAAAAAGAAAGAAAGAAAACTTTTTGTCTTGATTCCCATCATCACATTAATAGCAGTTCTTCTTTTTTACAGTGAGTATCTTTTTAAAGGACAACTTTTTACGCAAAGAGCCCTAGTGAATTTGCCATCCGTTTACTACTCACTAAAAGAGGAATTAGAAGAGGATACAACCTCCAGAATATTTTATGCTCCTCCTGCAAATAATGGATATTTTAGGGAGTACGAATGGGGCTTTGTGGGTTCTCAATTTCTTGCTTACATACTGCCTAATCCATTAATGGATATGTCTCTTGCCATAGGGTCAGATGTTGGTGAGAAAGCTCTATTAGAACTCACGAATGATTATAATTCTGGAGATATTGTACAGCTAAATTCAGATTTGGGAAAATATAATGTTAAGTATGTTTTGGTTGATAGGAGCCTTGTTAAGGGGAGATATGGATATAGTTTGGAGTGGACTCTTACAGATCAGTATGCACAAACATGGGAAAAAGTATGGTCACAAGATTTCTTAGAGCTATACAGTGTACCTGTTGAGGAGCCGACAAAGTATGTCGAATCATTTGGAAATAATGATGTATTAGAGAGAGGCACATTTGTAAGAAAGTATCCTCGGGAACCAATCTTCTCGCCCTTAAGTGTTGATTTTAATGATGCAT
>CAZPFV010000028.1:0-7484 GCA_964585985.1 uncultured Candidatus Saccharibacteria bacterium | reverse complement strand
ATGTAACAATATCTCTGATACTGTAATGAAGAATCAAGAGGGTAAAGAAGTGAACTTTAAAATACTCACATTCCCATACAAAATCCTGGAAGACATATCACAAAAACTAAAATTAGAAGACCAACCAAGCTCCGCAGCTGATATAAATAACTTAATTACATCAACATCTTTTTACTTTAATGAGGATGTAGAACTTAAAGTGGAAAGGGTTAAGGATGGTCTCAAAATAACTAAGTTTGATACAAAGATACTTGATGGTGAGGGCAATAGATTTGAAGGGCTGTCAGGGCTTGCAATGATACTTGTAGATCTAGATTTCCAACCCGGTAAGCCTTTTGATATGGACCTTGCAATATATGCAAAAGAAATTGGTGAGGATGGGTTATGCAAGATAGATAAGTTAACTGAAAAAGTTGGGGTAATAGCAATAGATAAGCACGGTAACGAAAGTAAACCGTTGGAGGTTAAATAAAATGGAGGAAAAAAAGTTTACTAAACCCAAAGGAAGAAAGTTTAAAACTGTAGATCGCATCAACTTATCTGAACATGTCTTAAAAATAAATCTCAGAAAAGGTAGTAAGAGTAAGTTTAATTTTAATGAAATTGAAGATTACGTAAGAGCAATATCCGCAGGAAGAGATTATCAGTATGATGCTATTAAACACATCATGACTTACTTATGGGGAGGTGGTTATAAAGATGTTACAGAACTAGCTCAGGAAAACTTCAAAACTAACGACCACATTAAGGAACGCTTTGGAAATGAAGAAATATTGTTGGGACATCTACCATTAGCTGATAGGTTGTCCGGTGTTGTTCACATGGCTACAGGTACAGGAAAGTCATATGTGATATTTGCGGTGGCTTATTTATCCTTAGTCATGGGATTAACAAAAAGAGTTTTAGTATTAGGACCATCCTCAACAATCATTGAAGAAGGCTTAAGGGATAAGTTCAAAAGATTTATGGAAAACTCTGAATGGAACAACAGACTCCCAAAAGAATATCAAGGTAAAGCTATAGAGCTGCTTAAAAACAATGATGTAATAGAAGACGACAGCATAACAATCGAAAATATTAACGCTATTTATACTCTTGGAGGCATCCGGGATACTCTATTTAAAAACACCGAGGAAGTACTAGTACTTGGTGACGAAATCCATCACGCTTACTCTCACTTGAACTTCAATGCTACAAGAAAAACGCTTGAAATGGATAAGGAAGTTGATGAGAAAACAGGTAAAGAGACTGACGAACGATCCGAAAGACTTTGGATGCAGTTTCTAAAACAATACCCTCAAATCACAAGGCACGTAGGCTTTACCGGCACACCCTACAATCAAAACGATTATTTTGCCGATGTTATTTATGACTACAACATAAAGGCTGCTATTGAGGATAAATACATTAAAGATATTAATCCAATTATCGGAACAGAGTCTGATCAGGGAGAGGTTCAATGGACATCTGATAAAAGGTACTCGGTAATAGTCAGTAATCATGAGGATAATAAAAGAAGATACTCGTACTCAAAGGGAGGTAAACCTCGTGTTAAACCAATTACAGTTTTTTATTGTCCAACTCAAAATAGTGCCAAAACAAAGTCAGAAGAGTTTATAAGGTTTTTAATAAAAGAAGAAAAAAAGAAAACAGGGCAAGGTGACTCAGAGCTTGATCACATTATCAGACCCAAAGTAATATGCGTAACTTCAAATATTTCTGAATCTGAATATAAAGCACAATTAGATAACATTGAAGAAAGCGATCCAAATAAAGTTGGCGGTCAAGTAGAGTTTATTTTCTCTGTCGGAAAACTTCTTGAAGGATGGGATGTCGATAATGTTTTTCAGATCGTACCTATGGAAGAGAGAATCTTTAACTCTAAACTACTTATCTCCCAAGTCCTTGGTAGAGGACTACGTATCCCGAGGAAACTTAGTGAGGTCGATATTGCAACAAAAGATACATATCCCATGCTAACAGTTACGAATCATGAAAAGTTTGCGGACCAAATAAAAGAACTTGTGTACTCTGTTACCAATTCGGATATGTTCATAATATCCGAACCTCTTAAATCTTTAGAAGACCCACTATGGAGAGGCAAGTATCACTTTAATGTACTGAATCTAAACTACATATCAGGTGAAAAGATAGAAGAAGCCCCAAAAGAACCTCCCCAACCGCAAAGCAGGGAATTAATACTTGAAAAGTTTGATCAAAAAGAAAACCTTACGATTTTTTTTGATAAAGGTACTAAAAAGTACCGTTTAAACAGACAAGCAATAACTTTGGATTCAATCGTAGACGCGCTATATCGGAGATTTAAAGGAAGAGAATACGAAGGCATACATTTTGATTTTGGAAATGGGGAGCAGTTTAGATGCCCCACAGAGGAAGAAATAAGAAATACCATAATAGCCGCAATGGAAACAGCTGACATTGAACCAAACGGTTTGACCGATGAAAATAGAAAACAAATTGATCTGTTTTTTAATCAATTTTTACCTAGAGGCACAAAGATTAGAACACCAATTAATATCACCGGAAACATAGAGCCTATAAATACACTCAAAATTGAAAAGAGCAGCTTAAGAGTCGGAGAATTAGAAAGAGATGCAACCGCATTTATAAGTGATCAGTTTGAATCTGAGGTTGATGAGAAAACCAAAGCATTGATTAAGTACATTACTGAAGATAGAGAGACAACACTAGGTTCAGGGCAGATAAGACTAGGTTTTGAAGATCCAAATAATCTGTTAACAAAATATCAATCAATTGTCTCTCCTCTTGTAGAAGGTGATCCAAGACCGCCGTACATTGTTAAATCAGAAGCTTTAAAGACTCCTCATAGCACGGTTTTAGTATCCTATTATCCGGAAAAAGAGTTTGTATTCAGACTTTTGGGGCTACACGAGTTCATTGATTCATGGATTAAATCACCCGATAAGGGATTCTATTCAATAGAGTATGAGTATTGGAAAGGTGGTAAAGACAGAGTACTAAGAAGCTTTAATCCTGATTTCTTTATAAAAATTGACTTAGATAAGTATTTAAAAGTCTTAAAGTTAAAGGATCCATCAGCAAATCTAGAAAAAATAAAATCTCTACAAGATATGGGTTTTGAGACAGTAATAAAAGTGGTGGAAATTAAATCTGATGAAGACGATGATGAGGCCACACCTGCAAAAGAGGCTAAAGCTACGGAACATTTTATGTCCTTAAACAAGAAGATTTCAGAGTGTAACCCTATGGACATAGATAAGGACTACCGAGATACCGTTAAACAATTTTATACATTTGATCTATTAAAACCTGGTAGCTACGCAGCTTGGTTCTCCAAATTAGAAAGAGGTCAGGTAGTATGAACAAATACAAACAAAGAAAACAAAACTTATATAACACGGAGACTGCACAAACATTTAGTATCAGTAGATCCAAAATCGACTTATTTAATGAGTGCCCGAGGTGTTTTTACATTGACCGTAAATTAGGTTTAGGTAGACCTAGTGGACCGGGATTTTCCCTTAATTCTGCTGTGGATGCGTTGCTTAAGAAAGAGTTTGATTTATTAAGAAAAACCGGCGAACAACACGAATTAATGAAAAAATACGGGATTGATGCTATACCTTTTGACCACCCAGATCTGCCTATTTGGAGAGACGATGTGAATAGATATGTGGGAGCCTCTGTTTTACACAAACCCACAAATCTACTTATATGTGGGATTGTTGATGATATCTGGATCAATAAAAACGACGAACTTATAGTAGTTGATTACAAATCCACAAGCACCTCTAGTGAAATCTCTTTAGAGGACGAATACAAGCAGGGTTATAAAAAGCAGATTGAACTTTACCAATGGATATTTCGCGAAATGGGGTACAAGGTTAGTAATACCGGATATTTTGTATACGCTAACGCTTTAAAGGATAGAGATAAGTTTGACGCAAAGCTCGAATTTGAACTTCAGATAATTCCTCATGAAGGCGACATATCTTGGGTTGAGCCGATTATTATTAAGATAAAAGAATGTCTTGACTCTCAACTAATGCCGGAATCTAATCCCGACTGCGAATACTGTATGTATAGAAAGCTTATTGGAGAAAAGGAAGGCCTAAAAGTAGTATCGGAAAAAATTGCGGAGGTTGTATAGGCATGAAAGGCGCAATCATTGGGGATATTATCGGATCCCATTTCGAATTCAAGTCATGCAAAGAAAAGGATTTTCTACTTTTTGGAGATCACTACTACTATACTGACGACTCAGTACTAACATTAGCCACAGCAGACGCACTACTAAATAAGAAGCCGTACAAAAATGCATACTTAGAATGGTCAAGGAAGTACCCAAATCAAGCATGGGGAACTAGATATAAAAGTTGGTTTACATCAGATAACCCCGAACCTTATAACAGCTACGGTAACGGCTCTGCTATGAGAATCGCTCCAATTGGATGGGCATTTGATACACTAGAACAGACACAGGAAGAAGCAAAAAAGAGTGCTGAGGTCACACATAACCATCCTGAGGGTATTAAAGGTGCTCAGGCGGTCGCTACAGCGATTTTTATGGCAAGGAATAAGAAATCTAAGCATGAGATTAAGACCTATCTACAAGACAAATATGAATATGATCTATCTAGAAAATACGACGAAATACAGCCAGATTACATGTTCAACGAAACATGCCAAGGATCAGTTCCTGAAGCAATAATCTCCTTTATTGATTCCAAAGACTTTGAAGATTGTATAAGGAATGCTGTTGCTCTTGGAGGAGATGCGGATACCCAAGCGTGCATTGCAGGTGCGATAGCTGAGGCATACTACGGTGGTGTACCTAAGGATATATGGGAAACTTGCGAAAAAGTGCTTGAGCCTGAAATGAAACAAGTAGTTCAAGATTTTTACAAAAAATATTCCACCTCATTTCAAAACAACGCCTTAAAAGAGGGAAAAGTTAGAATGTTTAGTTTTCCAAGGGAAATGTTTCATTCAACAGAAGAAATAATAAACCAGTATCAAAATCGTATTCAAAGTCTCCAAGAGAGTGGGAAGGAGGAAGATCAGATTGCCACAGAGAAAAGAAAACTTGAATATAATCTAAGTTTTGACCCCAGAAGATCAGACATCCTCTATGATAATGAAGAGACAGCTAAAAAGAACAGGAGAATGGCACATAGACTAGATTCTATTGTTAGAAAAAGTCAGGACAATTTTAATACTCATCAATACGTCTTAGATTGGTCTGACGATAAACCTGCAACTTGGGTTTATTTTTTTAAAACCGATATAACAGAGCTCAACGTTGACGCGATTGTTAATGCTGCAAATAAATCTTTACTAGGAGGAGGCGGTGTTGATGGGGCAATTCATAGAGCAGCGGGACCAGAATTACGAGAAGAATGCGCAAAAATTGTCGAAGAAAAATACCCCGACGGATTACCTACAGGAGAAGCTGTAATAACTAAAGGGTACAACTCTAAAGCCAAATATATAATCCACACAGTAGGCCCTATTTGGGAGGGAGGAGATAACAATGAGAATGAACTGCTATATAACTGTTATTTTAATTCATTGGTTCTTGCTAAAGAAAACAAAGTCGAGACAATAGCATTTCCTGAAATAAGTACAGGCGCGTATGGATTTCCAAAAGAGAAGGCTAGACCTATTGTTCTAAAAGCAATCAATGATTTTATAGAGAAATATCCCGGAGGAGTAGAAGAGATTCTACTTGTAACCTATGAGCAAGCAAGATGACATAGAGGAAATAGATGTTAATAAGATCGTAAATAAGTTTGGATTACCAGATAATCCTGAAAAAGACGAGAAATTAATAGATCTACTATCCAAAGCACACAAAAAGGAAATACCTGTTTATATTGCGGTATTGCCTATAGATACTATTAAACCGTTCTGCACTTACCAGCCAAAGAAAGCTGATCTAGATAAAATAAGGGGGCGGTATCTACAGTATGTTCTAGATAGAGAACCACAATTCTTACATGTTTACCCCGAGGAGGATCAATTTGTTATGAGCGATGATTATTACGCTTACTATGTTTATTTGGAAGCCGGTTTCAAAGAGGCTCCCTGTATCATACTTGGTGAAACTGATAATCCAGCTGCTTCAGGTAAAAATAGGGTAAACTACGACCTAACCTCAATATCTCCGTATACCGAATAATTTGTTGTTTGGATCATCAAGTTTACGATGCCAGCCTAAATTGAACTTAGGCCAACTCCAAATGTGCAACATATAGCTTTTCCAAAACATATCAATAATGTAAGCCCTACAAATTGGAGATTTTTCTATATATTCTAAAAATATATCCGGATTATTATCTAAATCAACTTTAACGTGCGAGTTTAATTTATCGTATTTCTTTAATGCCTTTTCCTCACCCCAAGAAAGCGTATCATCAAACCATAGAAAATCTTCATCCATCTTAATACCCTCAGTTTTAAGAACACTCCACGAAGTTGGTTTAATTTTCATAATTAGGGAAACAACATCAGGTGTTACAAACCTGCTCAAATAAGCAACCGGAACAGTTGCGTCTCCATTACAATGAGTAGTAAGCCAATGTACATCGTGATTCTCAATCATGTAGGTTAAAAACTCTTTTAAGTGATTGGCAGGACGTGTGTTGTGAATATCAGTATTTATTAAGGTGTCATCTATATCGAGATATATTTTCATAGATAATATGTTAATTTTACACCAGCTAGGTTGATATAATTGCTTTATGTCAGATAGAAAACCTTGGTTAAGCTTGCAGAGATACGCTAAAGAAAATTATGAGGCATATCAAATACTTAAAGAAAACACAAAAGACGACTTTCATCTAATGAATATCAAATATTACTTACTATGTAGAAGTTTAGAACTTAGTTTTAAAAGCATCCTTGTATTCAACAATATTACCAGTTTTGATGATCTTAAACACAAGTACGGGCATGATCTGATTAAATTAGTTGGAGATTGCGAGCCCATACGTACTTTCACGCTGAACAAAACTGAGCTAACCATCGTGAAAGTACTAAACAGTTACTACATAGACAAACAATTTGAATACCACAAAACAGGGTATAAAGAATATCCGTTATTAGAAGATGTCGAAAAGCTTTGTAAAAGATTTATTTGGTAATGGTTTTTGTGATGTCTAGCAGTTTTGGGTTTTTATTTTTCATAAATATTCTCTGATATACGACACCCTTGGAATCCTTAAGCTCAATTGCTTTCAAATCGCCGTTTCTTATTAGTTTTTCTCGAGTTGATGGATGTAGATTTAGGATTTGCGAAACTTGCCAGTCTGCACACCAAAGATCCCGTTTCTTAGATAAGGTTTTTGATATAACTTTTTTAGTTACATTTATTTGGCAATCCCGGCACTTATAGCCGTACTTGTCATACCAGATATCCTTTGCGTCAAAGTTTCTACTACAAATAAAGCAAGAATAAACACCGGTCTCATCATCCATAT
>CAZPFV010000027.1:0-7705 GCA_964585985.1 uncultured Candidatus Saccharibacteria bacterium | reverse complement strand
TTTGTTATTTTATAATAACTATAAGTGGGCCTATTTTTGATTACACTGTAAGTTATATAAAATTTACCTTCAAGACTGCTTTCAAATTCAATAGCTCTGAGGTAATCTATCCTCTCCACCTCACATGGTTGTTTAAGTTTCCAATCCGAGAAGAAGACGCCAAAAAAAACCAGGGCAAGAAATGCGATGCCAAGTAAATATTCTTTCCAATTACTATTCATTTTAATCTCTCCTTTTATAGTTTATTGATGGAATTCTACCTTTCAGAGGTTGTAGTGTCAAATTCTATAGGATGCTATAGTGCTTAGTTGATCTAGGTTTTTATAACAAAAAGAAAAGAACAAAAAGAGCTTTTGTTTTTTTAACAAAAGCTCCTTAACTTCACTCTGCGATTTGGTACCCCTTGGATTTGTTAAGTTTTATTCTCTGTCCTGGGGGTGGGTTTATAATCTTGCCTGTGTTTTTTCTCTTGTCTTTCCTTATGATTTTACAGTTTTTACCAGTCTTGAATGTACACCTATACAATAATGCACTATCACCAGCAACACTGTGTACACAGCCGGATTCCTCATTATATGCACATCTAGGTCGCCTTAAATGTGCATGATAATCACAAATGCCATTAATTGTTACAAATGCACAAATGGGCAGACCATAAATTATACAATTATCTCCAGTTTCAATGTCACAGCCGTAACCAGAATAAATAACACAGTTATTACCAGTGAAAACTTTGCACTGGTTCCTAACTATAATTATGAGGTTATCAATGCCTGAAAAGCCCACTGTTATACCAGATAAAATACTTGAGAAAATTCTGATTTTTCTTTTCTCATCCCACTTCCAAGAAAATCGGTTCAAAGGTAAGGGAATACCGTTTGCATATTTTAGTCTTGGTTGTATCTCTTTCTTATCCATTTTCTCTCCTTTTCTGTATTATTGTTAAAGATTCTACTTTTAAAGATTATTGGTGTCAAATAATGTAATACAATGACATGATTAATGAGTTGAATTATTATAAAGTGTAGGGTAGGGTAACAAAAAAATAAAAAAAAATGCCCCTCAAATGTAATTCAAGGGGCTTTCGTGTGAAGAAGAAAGAACTTATTCTTCTTCTTGAGTTGAATCTTCTTGCTGTAGTTCGTCTTGTCCTGACTCTTCCTCTTGCTGTAGTTCGTCTTGTCCTGACTCTTCCTCTTGCTGTAGTTCGTCTTGTTCTAATTCTCCCAAGTCTTCTTGACTATCTTCTTCTTGAGTTGAGTCTTTCTGTTCTTCCAGCAAAATTTGGATACCCAGTTTAGGAAGTAGCCAATTCAAAAACTTGGCTAGCTTTTTTGCTAACCATCCTTCAGCTACCAAAACTGGCTTAACCATTACAGCTGGATCCACCAAAACAAGTTCGATTGTTACGGTTGATTCTTCTGTAACTTCTGGCTCTTCGGGAATCATTTCGTATTCCGGGACCAGCGTTGAATATACGTTGTTGTGAAGTTTGATAACTTCCTTAGCATCTTGACCATGGGTTGTAACAATAAGTGCACAACCTGATGTATCATTACGCAAACTGTCAACTTTCACCTCACACCGAGACCTCTCACCCTTAACAGTGCAGGGGACAGGGGTAGAAAGTTTTTCAAGAGGTGTAAGTAACTTCACAATGGACATTAGAGATAGAGTCTGGTCGTCTTCAAGTGCTATATCCCCGTGTAAAAGCAGCTCATTGTCTGAGACCTTCTTCCCATCAGAATCTATGATCCTTAGGGAAACATTTTGTGTACTAATATCTTTTTTCATTTTTTCTCCTTTTCTTTTTCTGCCAAGGCTTTTTTTGTCTTGGTCAGTAGTGGGTAATTGGGGGCATTGTATCAGAAAGCACTCACAGTGTCAAACCCTATAGGGTATTATAAAGACTTGTTTGTTTTAAGGTCAGCTATACATTACCAATAAAACTGATTTGAGTTGTAATTTATATCACATTTAATTATTAGAGATGGGGTAGGGAAGTTAAATAAAATTAATTGCAAAAATAAAAGCCCGAGAAATTTTTAAATCTCTCGGGCTTATGTCTTAAGGTGTTGGTGTTGTACTGGTTATGACAAAAAAATATCTCAAAACCAATACTAATATGATTGCCGTTATGACATATCTTATGTACACACCGATTTTATTTGTTCCAATTGACCATCCGTACAACCAGAAAAATTTTCCCCAAGTTTTGTGTTCCTTGAGTTCTTCTTTTCTGGATTCAAGTTGATCAATTTTTTTGTTCACAAAGACCCATGCTCCTAATGCTACTATGTAGATTAGAACCCTTCCAATAAAGATAAACATAACACTCTCCTTTTTTACTCCACGCTAATAAGCGGTGCTACGTTTCCCCAAGGGTTAATTATTGTATAAGGATCTGATCCTATAGGAACCACAATTTTATCAGTCTCATCCCATGCAGCTGTTGCTAACTGAAGCATCAAGTATTCTGCATATACTGGGTTATTCATCATAAGTTCCGCTAATGTAATCTCCCAAATGTATTTGCTTTGGACTTCGATTTTTGAATCTTCCAGTTTTGTTTGGCTAATTTGAACCTGAAGTTGTGCTTCTAAAAGTTCATTTGCTTTTTGTACTCTAATGAGTTCTTCTCGTGCTCTTTCTGCATTTGTTTGAAGCTCCAGTGTTATAGCTTCCTGTTTAGCCATTTCCTGAACAGATCCTTGTTGGGTTCTAATTGCAGCTTGTTCAATTGCAAGTAGCTTCCTACCTTCAGCAATTGCTTGTTCTTCTTTTTGAAGTTCAAACTGGGTATCAAATTTAGCCTGAGTAATGGCATCTAGTTTCGCTGCCACTTCCTCCCCAATCAGAATGTTTGGTACTACGACGTTTTCTACCTTTAATCCACCATAATTAGCTGCCAAAGTGCTAACAGACTCATCAATGCAAGATCTTAAACTATCTCTGTTAGATCCTACTACGGCCTCTTCAAATGTTCTGTCACCAACGCAGCTTTTCATAGCCTGCTGTGCCAGTTGTTGCATAAGACCTGCTTCATCAATTACATACAGTTGCTCGTTCGGGTTTTTTGGATTGGTTTCGGTATGATGTTTGCCGGCTAAAATACTGTTGTTCAAAAAATATTGTTTGTAGCCTACCCAATATTGACCTCCGTTGTATTGGTAAAAAGTAGTTCTTTCTGTACCAGATCCAATAAAATCAGCAAGAGTAGGTCTTTGAACTGTCCCACAGACTACAAAACCAAGTCTTTGAGAATCTTTCGTTAATACTTCTGGATCAACACCACACCATGCAAGCTGACTAATGTCAACTTCATATAGGTCCGCCCATAGTTTTTGATTAGTATGGATTCCTGGGGGAAGTACCCGTGTGACGTTTCCTGCAACAGTTTCTACACCAATTGATTGGTCTCCAATTGACGTCCAGTAGTAGCCGAGGAATGTGAATCTTCCGATAATCCCGATTATTCCTAAGATAAGCACTACTCCTACAACCACATAAACCCACCATTTATTTTTTACTTTTTCCATTTTTCTCCTTTTCTATTTTTGATCTCCCTATAATTTATTAGGGTAGAGTTTTTATTAGCGCGATTTTACTATAAGTGTATGTTTGAGTCAAATACTACAGGATATAGTTTTTCAAGAGAGTAAGTAAGTTTATTCTTTATAATTTACGGGGAGTGTAGGTAATTGAGGGAGGTTGGTAGATCAATAATAGAGTAATTGGTTAAGTAGGGTTACAGGATAAGCAACATCAATAAAAATCCCCCTCTGTTTTTATTGAGGGGGTGGTGTAATTAGGGTTCGATAGTTGTACAGCTCATGCCTCCGCCCCTACTTTCCATAACTAATATACAGTATTGGGTTGGTAGGTCACACCCTTCGTTCGGGTGTACGATAAATGCTCGGTACCCCCAGGAAATTCTAACAGGGGAGACTATTAGTCCTGTAGTACATCTTGGATCCATGTCCGATACCTCATCGTCACTTATTGGTGCGGCACAAGTGCTAAGAGAAAGAATTAGTATTCCTGCTACCACTATTATCAAAAAAACAATCCATTTCTTTTTCATTTTTTCTCCTTTTCTTTTATATATTTTATAAGAGGAAGCGCAGTTCCGAAGCATGAGGAACGAGCAAGCTCTTATCTCATTGTCAAGGATTTTACGTTTAAAGATTATTGGTGTCAAATAGCGAAAAATGAAATGATGTGGTTAACGGGTTGAATTTTTGTAAGGAGTGAGTGGGGCAGTAAAAAAGGACAAAAGAGTGTTTATTTTTATTTTAAAAAATCCCCCTCTGTTTTTATTGAGGGGGAAACTTCATTATGGTTCAATCGTTGTGCAACTAATACCTTTTTCATTTGTTACACATAGTTGTGGTGGGATGTTACATCCTTCGTTTGGATTGATGATAAATGTGTAGAGTCCGTATTCCTCTCTGTCATTATCAACGTGGAATGTGTTAAGCCCTGTGGTACATCTTGGGTCCGGTGTCAGATATGATTTATTACTGTTTACACCACCTTTAACCGGCGCAGCACAGGTACTGAGACAAAGGATTAGTATCCCTACGATCACCATTAGAAAGTGACTTCTCTTTATCAAAATATATCCTTCCTTTTTCATTTTTCCCCTTTTCTTTATTGGTTTATTGTTAAGGATTCTACTTTTAAAGATTATTGGTGTCAATTTGTAAAGTGTTATATAGAGTAAAAATAGTATGCAAACTTTCCTATTTCTATTATCATAAGTATTGATGTCGTTTAAAAATAATAAACCACATGTGAATTTTGAGATGAATAAGGAAATGGATTATTGGGCAGTGGGGGAGTTTCTAACTTTTGACCCTAATGACCCTATTAGTAACACTATTTTAGATACACATCCAAGTTTAAAAGATGCCTTAAATTTAGATAGTGCTGAGAAAATGTCCTTTTATAAAAATTATGTGGATGGGGTATATGCAGGAAAAGAAGAAGAACTTATTGACACCAAAAAAGATTTACAGAAGTCTTGGGATTTAGTAGAGCAAGAGTTTTTAGATGAAACCGCAAAAATATTTGACAATCATCCGTGGCCAAAAGGATCTTATACTGGATTTTTATCTATTTTCAACTGCAATCCAAGGTTTTTAGAAGAAAAAACTTTTCAAATTTATTATAAACACCCTGAAGGACTTGTTTATGTATGTACTCACGAAATGCTCCACTTTATGTTTTATGACTATTTAGAAAAAAATCCAAAACTAATAGAGACTCTTCCTGAATCTATGATATGGAATCTTTCGGAAATATTTAATGTTATTATTCTTGAAAAACCGGAATTTGTTGGAATAACAGGTAATACTAATCCAAGTCCTTATGATGAACATAAAGATTTATTATCAGGTTCTCGTGAGATGGTAGAAAATTTTTATAATGCTCAAGACTTAATAAGAAGACTCTCTGAATTGTTGAAATAGCTTTTATGGCAAATGTAGGGTTTAATAACGAAGGTTATTATTTACTATAATTTTGTTTGAGGTACGGGCTTTGACTTTAGTTCATGCCTATTCTATAATCTTTTTAATCCTTAAGAAAGGAAATTTTTAGAAAGGAGTTAGGAGAAATGTCTGCCAAATCTTGGATACCTAATGAAGATGACTTTCAATCTGTCCGCGGAAGTGTTGGTAGCGTTGGGTTATCTAATGTTTGTACACGTTGTGGCGGTTCTTGCCAAAAATGTGCTTGTAGCTGTACTGCGTGTAACAGCTGTCGTTGTACCCCATGTCACCGCGCAAATGGAACACGTCTCTCATTGCGTCGTTAACCGGGGCTCCATAAAGGATGTTTTAGGCTGTAGTTTACCTATTACCAAGAACATCCTTTAATTTTATAATTTTTGCACCTTGAAAAATAATAAAGGAAGATGAGGATAATATGGATTTTAAAGTAAAGCTTAGATTGTCTAGATTTACGCACTTTTTACCTGTATCGGAAGATAAGGATGTGACGGCTATTTACCATTCTTTAAGTCAATCGGTTGTATATATCTCCACCAAATTGGCAAATGCTTTAAAGAATTTAGGGTTACAAACAGCGGAGAGTTTTGTAAGCCAGTACTTCACTAAAAAAGAAGATACTGATGATGCTTATGCCCTTTTTGAGCGTCTTTGGGCTTCTCGCATTTTGGTAGAGGAAGATGAAGATGAGATGATTGAAGTAGGAATTCTTCAGAAAGTTTTGGAGACACCTCAAATTATGATACTTTACTTAATTTTGACGGATATCTGTAACATTGGTTGTAGGTACTGTTTTTTTGAGGGAGGTATTCCTAAGGATCATATTTTTAGTAAGATGTCTTGGGAAACAGCTAAGAGAGGTATAGATCTTTTTTCTAGAACCTTGGATAGAAGTGATTTACAAAGTAAAGATAATCCTACTATTATTCTTTATGGCGGAGAGGCTTTGTTAAACTGGGAGGTTGCTGTAAAGGTCCTAAAGTATGTAGAACATTTAAAGAGCACTGATGCTTTGCCTACTAACACAACCATAACGTTAAATACAAATGGAATTCTTATAACAGAAGATATAGCTAAAATTCTTGCGGAGTATGGTGTCAGTGTGGCTATATCTATTGATGGTCCTAAGGATATACACGATAAAATGCGTGTCGATCACTCAGGAAAAGGGACTTTTGATAGTGTTATGCGAGGGTTGGAATATGCTAGAAAAGCAGGATGCGATGTTAGTGCTTGTTGTACTATAGATGAGCACAATCTCGAGGTTTTGCCAGATGTAACACACTGGTTAATAGAAGATCTTGGAATCCGAGGCCTCGGGTTTAATACATTGTTAGAATGCAACGCACGAAGGATACCAAGACCTGTACCATATTCTAATACTGTTGCGGAAGCATTGGTGGAGTGTTTTCAGATCGCAAGAGATCATGGAGTACATGAAGATCGTTTTATGAGAAAAGTAAATGCTTTTGCTGATGGGGATTTTTATTTTTCTGACTGTGGTGGCTGTGGCATGCAATTGGTAGTGTCACCAGATGGTTATGTAGGAACCTGCCATGCTTATTGTGGTACAAAGGAGTACTTTGTGAAAATGGATGATCTTGAAGACCCTGTTAACCATCCTTATTGGAGAGAGTGGAGAAGACGGTCGCCTATAAATATGCCAGAGTGCTATGATTGCATTGCATTGGCAAGTTGTGGAGGTGGATGCCCACATAACTCTGCTATTGTTACTGGAGACATATGGGATATAGATACGTCTTTCTGCCCACACGCTAAAAGAGCTGTTGATTTTTTGGTGAAAGATCTATTTGATCAGCACAATAGTTAGCCTATTTTGAATGATTATTAAATAACCCGACTACATTTTATAGAAGATGAGTCGGGTTTTTTTATATAATGTAATGTATTAGATTAAGTAATTACTCTTTTAAAAATTAAACATAGGTAAGCGAGAATTACGTGGATAAGTTAGGTGTTTTCAATTATCTCTTTCTAAGATCTCGAACCACTACTTTGAGTTGTATTTCCGAGATATTGGAAGGTTATGACAAGTCAGATGAGCATCTGAGATACTCTAACTCACCTCGTTTGTAAGAGTCTCTAATGCACGCGACCCCGCCTCCTTCGTTCTCGTCCCGTCAACGAGAAAGCCGGCTAACCACACAAGGTGATTATCCGGCTTCCTGGGG
>CAZPFV010000026.1:0-8031 GCA_964585985.1 uncultured Candidatus Saccharibacteria bacterium | reverse complement strand
GGTTTGTTTGTTTAGCAAATGAAATAACAAAAATTCATGAAAAAGTAACTAGAGGCAGGGTTAGCATGGTTTTAGAAACTGTGAGAGGTAAGAGATTGAAAGGAGAATTTGTGGTGTTGGTAGGTAAGGAGGGTTTTTATTTATGAAAATAGAGGAATTAGAGTTAGAAAAAAAACATTTAAAAGAAGTGTTAGATAAAGTTAAGTCTGCTGAGAAGAGGCTATCTGATGATTTAGAGACCTTGGGGAAGGAGAATATAGAAAGATTGAAAGATTTAAGATATGAAGGAGCAAGTTCGTACGGGTATGGAATGAGCGATTTTGACACACTTCTTGAGCAGTTACACCAAAAGAATTTGGCTTTTGGTCTTAAAGGAAAATATCAAACAATACAAGAGCTAAATTTTTTAATGTCAGAACCTTATTTCTCAAGAATAGATTTATCTGAGCCTGATTCAGAGGAGGTAAGCAGTTTTTATATTGGAAAGTTTTCTTATACTGAAGATAAGCCGGTTATAACAGATTGGAGAAGTAAAGTCGCATCTGTCTATTATAGATATAGATATCCTCAGAAAGGTGTTAAATACGACACTTTGTCTGGAGAGAAAATTAAGGATTTGAAATTAAAGAGAACTTACGAAATACAAGATGGCTCGTTGATTAAATATTACAATAATGACCTTCAATTAGATGAATCAACAATAATAAGTGAAAAAATAGAGAAGAGGACAGGTGGGGTTTTGGAAGATATTGTTCAAACTATACAAACTTCTCAATTGGATATTATTGAGGCTGATCCAAGACAAGTTTGTGTTGTCCAAGGGTGTGTTGGTAGTGGTAAAAGTACAGTAGCAATACATAAGCTAGCTCATATATTTTTTAATTACCCAAAACTAATCCATCCAGGAAGATCTCTTATGATAACAAAGAGTCAAATATTAGCTGGGTATTTGTCCACTCTTTTTCCTAAGCTTGGTATTTTTGATCTAACCTACAAAACAATTAGGGATCTGGTCTATAGCTTTAACTATATTGAAAAATTAAATTTGAAATTTGATCTTGATAAAGGGGCAGATACCTCTAATTTTGGTATGACCACTGTTAGAAAATTACAGAAGAAGATACTGAGCTCCCATAATTATTATGAAAAAGCAGTAGGAAATATATTTAAAGATCCTGATCTTGAATCTTATGCTAGTTTTAAATACAGTCGTGATGAGACGCCTTATGAAAACGTCATGTACCTCTTAAGAGATATTACAGAAGCTATAATGTCGCAAAAGGAGAGTTTGAAAATTAATCCAAAAGGTCCTAACGCGTGGTTGAACAAAGAAAACCTATTGAGATTAAGAAAAATACTAAAGCAAACAAATAAAATAAAAAACGAATTAACAAACAAAACAGTTAAAAAAATATTGAAAGAGTTTGATATCAACTCCTCTTCTGAATTAACTTATACCGAGATGTTGGTTTATATTTATGTTTATTCTGAGATCATAGGTATAAGGAATTTTAAGCAATATGAGTATTGTGTTGTTGATGAAGCTCAAGATTTTAGCCTTCTTGAATATCTAGTCTTAAACAGTATGGTTATGAGAGGAAGATTTGCTTTGTTTGGAGACTTGAATCAATCTCTTGAATTAGACGGCATCAAAAACTGGGAAGATGTTCCAAATGTCATACAGTCTGCAAAACAGGCTATTAGGTTTAAACTTGATACAAATTACAGAAGTACTAAGCAAATTATAGATTTTGCAAATAAAATACTTTCTCCATATACAAAAAAGTATTTACCAAAGTCTATTGATAGGGTTGGTCCAAATCCCGTTTGCGAAATTTTTGATAATAAGAATTTATTATTAGAGAAGTTTAAAGAAGAAGTGAAAAATAACATGGGAAATATTGATAAAAGTATAGGGGTGGTAGTGTTTGATGAGGGAGATAAGTTTTTCAACGATGTAAGAGATATTATGTCCGAATTTAATATAGATGGTAAAAAGGGTAATTTTATAGAATTAGATCCTTCAAGAAAAATAAGTTATACCCCAAAAGGTGTTTATTTGATGAAATCAGAGGATTGTAAAGGTTTGGAGTTTTCAAAGGTCTATGTTTTAGGAATTAATCCTGCAAAAATTAAAAACTTTAGTTTTGCCAGAAAGGTCTTTGTAGCAGTTACAAGGGCTATGAACGAACTTTTGGTTTATGGAGTAAAATAGACACAAATGAAAAAACTTTTTTCTTTTATAAAAAATAATATAAATATATTAATAGTAACTATCGTATCTTTAGGGCTTCGTTTTATTAATCTTGGTTATTCAGATTATCAGGGTGATGAAATAAAAGCTCTATATTTGCCGGAGGCAGGGCAAAGTTTGTCTAATTTTTTGATGTCCCAAAAGAAGGGCCCTATACAGTTTTTAATAACTTATTTGATTAAATTTTTGGATAACAACTACTCAAATCAATTTTTGGTTAGATTTCCTTTTGCCATAGCCGGAGTTTTGGCGGTCATTTTTTTCTATAAATTTGTGAAATTACATTTTGGAGAAAGAGTAGCCTTTTATTCCTCCCTGTTTTTTTCAACTAACGGTCTTTTTATAGCTTTCTCAAGAATTGTCCAATACCAATCCTTTGTCATTTTATTTGCCATTTTAAGTCTTTATTTTTTATCAATGGCAGGTTTAACTGAAAAATATAAAGTTAAAGGGATATTTTTAGGTTTATTATTTTGGGCATTGTCTATTCTTTCTCATTATGATGGTGTTTTTATAGCTCCAATTGCTTTTTATTTGATCTTTTCGTGGTTTAAAAATGCTGATTTGACAATAAAAAAGAAAATTTCTATATTTTTAATTGCAGGAATACTTTCTTTGAGTCTCTTGTTAATTTTTTATTTACCCTTTATAAGTTCTTTTTCGGAAAGTACTGCTGATTATTGGGAAAGTAGGATTACAGGCTCTTCCTCTGGGAAGATATCTAGCTCAAAATACATTTTCAGTCTTTATCAACCTGTTTTTTCCCTTGGTTTATATTTTGTTCTAAGTGTTTTTGGATCTGTCCTAATAGCTTTGGGCTTCATGTCCAGGACCATTTTAAGTTTAAAAAAATTACCCAATTTTGTTAGAAATTTCTTTGACCATACTACAGATGTTATGGTCTCCGTGCAAAAAGGAAGAATAAGAATTATTGCAGTAATACTTTGGATTTTAATATCAGTTGGATTTTTTGAAGGTTATGTCTATATACCTGGAACTCATATCTATAATTATTTATTACCTACATTTATACTGATGGGGTTTGGTGTTGTACTTATAGAAAGTGCTATTTTTAAGGTTTTCGAATTTCCTTTGGTGCGTCTCTTCAATTTTTTAGGGATATTTTTGATTGTTTCGTTTTTAATAGCCCAAAGCTATGCAGTGTTCGTTGATCATAAAAGAGAGTATCCCTGGGAAGATGAGAAGTTTTTAATTTGGACATTCAGAAAACCAGATATTAACTTTCACTTAAGCCTTTTTGGTTTTCCATATTATAGAAATTGGGGAGGTATAAAAAACTTTGTAACATCTAAACCTGAAGTTACTGCATATTATTCTAATGAAAGAAAACAGATAGCAAGTTTTTATCTTAATTACGATAGAAATTATGATAAAGCTGGGGCATATGTTCATATAATGAATCCTCAGAGTTTTGTGGATCAGATAAGGAGCGATAAAGTTGCTTATTGGATTGGTAAATATGATCCTGTTTATACTTTGACTGAGAACGGGAGAGATAAGGTTAGGCTTTATATGATGGAACCTGGAACCCTTGAAGAGATTAAGCAGAAGGGTTTTTAATTTAGAACAATCTTTGTCCAAATATTAAAATAAGGTTAGTTAAAGCCACAAACGATGTAACTAATACCGCAGCTGCCGATAAATCTTTTATTATTTTCACACCTTCTCTTTTTTCCTTAAATAATTGGTCCATTACCTCTTCTATAACTGTGTTTATTATTTCTACTATTAACAAAGTTCCAACAGATGTTACTAATACAGACCATTCTGTCCTTGTAATTTTGAAGAATTTCCCTAAAATGATTGAGGTCACAGTTATCATGCATTGAATTCTGAAATTGGGTTCAGTCATGATAGCGTGAAACAAACCTTCAAAGGCGTATTTAAAACTTTTTATCTGTCTTACTGGGTGATTGGCCTTAAATTTTAAAGACATGATAAAATGATAGCATATACTATGGCTAAACCTAAGATATCTAAAAAAATAAGAAATATAATATTAGTTTGTCTGTCTCTGATAGCTATTTTTGTTTACTTCCAAAGGAAAACCTCTGTTATGGTTTTAGTACGAAGAGTTGAGGTTAAAGATAGGGAGATAAAAAAAACAGTTTCAGCATCTGGTCATGTTAAATCCAATAATCAAGCAGATCTTTCGTTTCTAGCAAACGGGGATATTTTGAAAATTAATGTTAAAGAGAATGATTTTGTTAAAAAAGGACAGCTGATAGCTTATATGGACTCTTCTGTCCAACTAAATACAGTTCAATCTGCAAAAGATGCTAGAGATATTGCATTGAGGGAGAAAGACCTTTTTGTTGATAGAAAAAAAGATAATAAAAGACTTTTGGGAGGTGGTAATGCGTACAATATTAAACTTAGAAGTATAGATGAATCTATAAGTCAGGCTGAAGCTGCTTATAATGCCCAACTATCTCTTTTATCTAATTACTCTATACATGCCCCCTTTGATGGTACTGTTATAGGTATTTATAAAAAAGAAGGTGAGGTTGCTCTTGGGGGATCTCCTATTGTAACTATAGCCAATTTAGAAGACTTTGTTTTTGAAGTTGTTTTGGATCAAGAAGATTTTGGGCAAGTAAAAGATGGTCAGGAAGTAGAGGTAACATTAGATGCCTACCCGGATGCTAAGTTGGAAGGTAATGTGAGTTTTCTGTCTTCCTTTGCCGATCCTACTTTAGGTGGGTTTTTAGTTAAAAGTTCTTTTGATAAAGATGGTAAAGATGTAAAGGTTGGTATGACAGGAGATATTTATATGATTACAGAAAAAACAGAAGATAAAGTCCCATCTCTTATTTTTAATGAAATATATTACGATGAAGATGATAATCCTTTTGTTTGGATTTTAGACGGTAAAAAAATAAAGAAATTTCCTATTGAAATTGGGTTAGAGGGTGACATATATACAGAAATAAAGACAGATTTGTCTGGAAAAACCATTCTTACCCCTATAAGCGACGAGATAAAAATAAAAGATGGCTTTAATGCCAGAATAATCAATTAATATGACTCCCGTATTAGAAGCTAAAAATCTCTGTAAAAAATATGTTGTAGGAGGTAGTGAAATTACTGCTGTTAACAATATAAACCTCGTTATAAATAAAGGAGACTTTATATCTATTACCGGAAAATCAGGATCAGGAAAATCTACTTTAATGCACATGCTAGGTCTTTTAGATTCTCCTTCTAGTGGAGAAATTATTTTGAATGGTAAAAACACTAAAGGTCTAAATGAAAAAGATTTAGCTAAGGTTAGAAACTCTGAAATTGGTTTTGTTTTTCAATCTTTCAATCTTCTACAAAGAACTACTGTATTAGAGAATGTCATTTTACCGTTAATGTACAGTGATATTCCGACAAGTGAACATAAAAAAAAGGCTATAGAAGTCATAAAACAAGTTGGGATGGATCATAGATTGGACAATAAATCTAATGAGCTTTCTGGAGGTGAAAAGCAACGTGTAGCTATTGCAAGAGCATTAATAAACAGTCCTTCAATAATATTGGCAGATGAACCAACAGGTAATTTAGATTCAAAAACAGGTGATGATATAGAAAAAATGTTAATTGATTTAAATAAAGATGGGAAAACAATTATATTAGTTACACATGATGATGATTTGGCAAAAATAGCAAGAAGACAGGTTGTTTTAAAAGATGGGGAAATAATAGATGAACGTTAAAGAAACTTTAAAAGCGGCAATAAGATCGTTATTGTTAAATAAAGTAAGATCTTTTCTCACTATGTTGGGGGTCATTATAGGTGTTTTTGCAGTTATATCTTTAGTGTCCTTAGTTGGAGGAATGAAAAATTATATAGAAGATCAGTTTGAAGGTTTAGGTTCAAATCTTCTTTTTGTAATTGGGGGGAAGGTGGACATGAATCAAGGTCAGGGTTTCAATACTGCCATGATGAATTCCAGTTTAAAAGAAAAACATGTTGACGTTATTAAAACATTTGCTAAAGATTATGTTGATATTGTTAGTCCGGAAATACAGTTAAGTAATACGGTAAAGTATAAAACTCAGGGTTATTATGTTTCAGTTTTCGGTACAGGACATGATTCTGATAAGTTATATAGTTCTACTGTCGAGAAGGGAAGGTATTTTACAAAAGCAGAGCAAGTGAATAATGCAAGGGTTGTTGTTTTAGGAAATATGATTAGTAATAAATTATTTGGTGATGCTAATCCTGTTAATAAAACTGTGAAAATAAATAACAAATCATTTGAAGTTCTAGGAGTTATTAACAAAAAAGGTCCTGACTTTGATGAGTCTGTAATTATTCCTTATACAACTTTAATTGATACTTTTGAAAGAACAAATATTACAGCTATTACTGTAAAAGTAAAAAATAATGTTGATTTTTCCGAGGCACAGAGACAGGTGGAGCTTGCACTTTTAAGAGATTTGGGTAAAGATGAATTTACTGTATATACTCAAGAAGATGTTCTCTCATCAGTAAACAGTATTTTGAGTATACTCTCATCTGTTTTAGCAGCAATTTCAGGTATATCTCTTATTGTTGGTGGTATAGGAATTATGAATATAATGCTAGTCTCAGTTACTGAGAGAACACGAGAAATCGGTTTAAGAAAAGCTTTAGGAGCTACATCTAAGGATATAAAACGTCAATTTATGATTGAAGCAGTTATGATTAGCTCTCTTGGAGGTTTAATAGGTCTGTTTCTAGGGTGGTTAGGTGTTTTTGCAACAAGATCTTTTACTCATGCTAATATTTCCCTTTGGTCTGTATTTTTAGCGGTGGGTTTTTCACTCTTTGTTGGGATGGTGTTTGGAACATATCCAGCTGCAAAAGCTAGTGAAAAAGATCCAATAGAAGCTTTAAGATACGAGTAAGGTTATTTTTCAACCATTTTTAATTCGTATATTTTATTGTCCTCTAATCTTCTAGAACCAATTTCTATCGTTACATCATTACCGTCAGTAAAAACAACCCATTCATAATTAATTGGAGGTTTTATGTTATTTATAGATTCTATTTCTGTACCATATGTATATTTATTGGTTTCATAGGTTAATATGTTTTTCTTTCTCATTAATTGTAAAAGCTCGTCAATAGTATCGGTATTTTTTAATGTTTCTTTGAATTCTCTAACATTGTTGTTGTCATAATACCTAAATGTTACGTTTACAGGGTATTCTTCCTCAACTTTCTTAATCTCTCTTTGATACACACCCACACTTTCTTCTTTTAATACATTTTTTACATAAAAGAACGAAAAGGTTATAAATACTAAGTATAGGATAATTAATATCTTCTTCTTTTTAGTCATCTGTGTAATTTTATCATGAAATTTTTTGTATAATGTAGGCGCTTATACTTTTATGCCCCCATAGCTCAGCGGATTTAGAGCACTCGTCTTCGGAACGAGGGGTCGGGAGTTCGAATCTCTCTGGGGGCGCCAAACAAGTGGAGAGGTCTTTAGACCTCTACAGTTGTTTGGTTTCAGAGAGATGAGAATAAGAGCTTGCTCGTTCGTTCCACTCACTGCGCTTCCTCTTACATCGCTTTGCGATGAGGCAGAGCTTATACTTTATAGATTATTTGGTTGTAAACACAATATATAATGTCATGATAAAACCTTTCTGGGGGCGCCAAAAATTGTAAACTCTATTCCAACACTGTGTTATTATTTTGTTAGTTATTATATGAGACATCTTATTTACCATGAAAATAATTTAAAATACCCATATCTTCCTCAAGAAGATTATTA
>CAZPFV010000025.1:0-8252 GCA_964585985.1 uncultured Candidatus Saccharibacteria bacterium | reverse complement strand
ATGTACTCATAAAAAATCCTATTGTTTGTAGCTTTTATATAATCGTTTAGAACTTCCATCAATTCAGGGATTTGATGAACTCTCGCACTTGGAACTATCGTTTCACGGAGATTTTGTATAGGAGCATGTAATGATACTGCCAATCAAACACCAATCTTATCTTGGATAAGCTTTTTGATCCCATCTATTACTCAAACAGTAGAAATAGTAATATGTCTTTGGGATAAAGAAAATCTTTCTCTTTGTAGAAGTATTTCTATAGTTTTTTTTAGATTGTCGTAGTTTAGTAAAGGCTCTCACATTCACATAAATACAATATTTCTAACAGCTCGCAAAGTCCCATCTTCTTTTTTTCAGAACTTATTTTTGATATAGTTATTCACATACAATACCTGAGAAATAATTTCTTGCCAAGTGAGATTTCTTTTTAATCACATTTTACCTGTCACACAAAACGCACATCACATCGGGCAACCAACCTGACTGGAAAGGCATAATGTAATTCTGTTTAACTTTCATTTCACATGCTTACTCCAGTGATACATCAATACTGCCTCTATAAAATATCAATCAAGCGTTTTGAAAGAAAATTTTGTAGTTTGTTCATCTTCCAAAACCTTATCTACGGTTAAATTCAAAATATCAAATTTATTTGAAAGCTCTTTTCTCATATCCTTGGACAAAGTAGTCATACTGTCCCAATCTATATTTTGATTTTTGAATAATTCATAAAAAATCTGTTTAACTCTAAACGGTTGGATTTTATGCTCTTTAGCGTATTTTAGTAAAATATCTTCATCAAAGATTACAGGCAACATTGATAATTATATTTGTTAAAAATGGTCATTGAAAGTAATAAATTTGCTTTAATTTAAGAAAAACACAGTTTAATGTCGTTTCAATTTTTGCTATTTCGTCGAACAAAATGAAGGAGTGGTCTGATGTAATAAGTTTATAAAGTTGCAAATTGAGGGTTTATAAAATAACAAGTTAAAAGTTTATAAAGTTGCAAGTTGAAAGTTTTTAAAGTCACAAGTTGAAAGTTTATAAAGTTGCAAGTTACAAGTTTATAAAGTTACAGGTTGAAAGTTTATAAAGTTGCAAGTTACAAGTTTATAAAGTTACAAGTTAATTAATACTTTACAAACTTTACGAACTTTATAAACTTAATAAACTTTACGAACTTTACAAACTTGATAAACTTTACGAACTTTATAATAATCCTCCTTTTTCTATTTGCTTTAATAAATCTTTACTTATTTTGCCATCTTTTTGTTCTATAACTTGCTTTTTTTCTTCTATTTTAGATTTTTTTATCATCAAGTCTACTGGATTTTCTTTTTCGAAATTAATTTGAAATTTTTGTGGAACATCATATATTTTATTTCTAATAAGCTTGGCTATATACTCCAAAAGTCACATTTCGGATACTTTAAAAAATGCCATTACTATAAAAATAGCCAATACTGGCACTGCAAACACAATGCCTGCAGCAGTAGATCCAGATTGAGATGCTGCTTTAAAAATGGCTAATGCTAATCATACTCAAACTGCTAATAAAAATAATTGAATTATTGTAACAGAAACTGGACCTAAATTTAAGGTCATTCATGCCAGCAATCATTTTTTTATATTCTTTGGGAAAGTAACTTTCATGTAATAAAATAACTAAAAAATAAATGTAATCTCGTTAGCCAAAATAATTATATCCAAAAAAAAATATTTTGCAAATTTTTTCCATTATAATTCTGTATCAGTATCTTCTATTTTGAGAGCTACTTTAAATTTACTGGTAATAAGGACGGTTACCAGAGCATGAACTAGGATTAAATATGGGGTGTTTAAAATAAATTTTTGCAGGTAAATATTGTTTGTAAATCATTTTGCAATTTCTATCAATTTTATTGGATCTAAAATATCTATGCCCAAAAATATAATTTCTAAAGTTAATACTATGCTCAAAACTGCCATTGGGACAAAAAGTATATATAGAGACTTTTGCATGATTTGATCACCAGAAATATCTACATTAATTTTTGATGTGCGATAGATCAAAAAAAGTAACACGACATACACTACAAAAATTATTGTTAGCTTCCCATCAGCTAAGAATTTAGCCAGTCATGTCTCTCACATCGTGTTGATAGCTAAATCAATTGATGTAGATATAGCGACGGACAATGTTCAAAGTATATAGTTTCAAAGTATTATTTTTATCATTTTGTCCAATCAAATAATAAAAGACAAAACAACAATAACTGCTACTCCTCCGGCAAGTAAATATGTGATTAATGTCTGTGTCATTTGCATTTAGAATTTGAATAAATTATTTGAAAATTATATTTGTAGTATATATATAAATAAATGTTTTTCAATTTTAAAAACATCAAAATTCTGAAAAAGAGTTAAAACAACCCCTTTTTTTTTCCAAAAAAGCTTTTACTCTTTCTGTCATAGTTTCCTAACTTAAATGGATAAAGAATCTGGTATGTACCTCAAGGTTCTTTTTGTTTCTATATATAACCCTGGGTATTGCATCAAAAGTTTGATTTCTTTTATGGAGTAATTCTTTGTACATCTCTTGGGAAGAGTTCTGCTTCTTTGATGTTTTCTAATCCAATAAGTTTTTGAATAAATCTAGTAATTCCAAGTCCAAAACCTCATTCATCAGGCATCCCATACTTAAAGGAATCTAGGTAATGCTTTAAGCCAGGATGTTCTGGATTTTGTCCTTGTGCTTTAATTTGATCTACTAGTTTTTGATAATTTACTTCGCGCTGAGTTAATGTTACTATTTCTACCCCTCTAAAGAGAAGGTCTGCACGATCTGCTATATTAGGATTTTCTTTGTTTTGGTGATGATAGAACTTGGCATCAGACCAAGGGAATCAATCTACAATTACAAAATCCGAATTCCAGTGTTTTGCCGAATATTCACAAATAAATTTTTCTTCTGATGGTGCTAGATCTTTTTCTTTACGATAATCTTCACCAGTTTCTTTGAGCATTAGTTCGTGTAAGTCATCAACACTAATACGAGGAAATTGATCTACAAGAAGTGGTTTTGTAGCTCCAAGTGCTGTGAGCAAATGTTCTGCTTCGGTCCATGTTTGTTTTACTACAAAATTTGCAAATTTTTCTGTCATTTCAATAATGTCGTCAAAACTATCAATAAACCCCATCTCCATATCAAGCATCAAAATCTCAGAAAGATGTCTGCTCGTATTACTTTTTTCAGCTCTATAAGCTCTTCCAATTTCGTAAACTCTTTCAAAAACTGGTACCATCATTTGTTTGTAAAATTGAGGAGATTGAGCTAAATAAGCCTTACGACCAAAATAATCAATTTCAAAAACCTCTGCTCATCATTCAGTTGGGAATCCGATAATCTTTGGGGAGTTTATTTGTGTGAATCAATTTTGATCAAAAAAAGCTCTCATATTTTTTTCTATGATGGCTGCAAGTTTGAATATTTTCATTTGTTTAGGATGTCTCAAAGCTACTACTTTATTTTCTAATAAGGTCTCTCAGTCAGCATGAATTTCATCTTTGGAAATATCTATTGGACTTGGGTAAACCACTTTTCTGATAACATTTACTGAGGCCTTTTGAAGTTCAAAACGGAACTTCCCTTTTGGCATTTCTGCAACAGTTCCTTTTGCAGAAAGTATAGTTCATAAAAGACATCACTCAAGTTTTTTAATTTCATTTGCATCTTCAAAAACCACTTGAGCAAGTCCGTCTCTATCTCTTAGTATTAAAAAAGCTAAATTTGCTGATACCACACGAACAGTATGAAGCCATCCACGAATTTCTACAATTTCTCAAACATGTTTTGATAATTCTCAAGAAAGGAGCATATTTTTGTACATAAAATTAATTAATAGATAATATAAAACATATTGAAAATATACAAAACACATCTTTTTTCAAGAGGGAATATTGTGATATTAATTATAATTCAAAAAGCACCACTAATAGATAAGATAATAAATGGGAATTTAAATCTTAAAGAATATTAGTGATGCAAATAGATAATAAGAAAAGATGCCATCTAAATCAAGAGGAAGTTAATTATAATTCAAAAAGCACCACTAATGGATAAGATAGAAATGCTAATTTAAATCTTATTCAATATTAGTAATGCAAAGGGGGGAAACTGATATTTAAATCCAGAGGAAAGAATAAAAATTTATAGGCTATATAAACAAGGGATAGCTACGAGAAAGTTTGGAAAGAGATTGAAAGTCTGTAACTTCTAATGCTTGATAGATGACCTCATCTTTATGATGAAAACCAAGATAAGCGCGGGCTTCTGGTTTTGACTTAACGATTCTCCACCTTTTTCACCTGACAAGGAATGCAGTTCCGTCCTCTAAAACAATTCGTTTTTTGTTCGTTCTTTTGATAAATTCGGGTAAAATTTCCTTTCTTTTGACATCTCTATCAAAATGGGGGCAAAAATACAGAGGAACAAAATCCAAACCTTTTACAATAATAAATCCAGTATCTTTGTCACTAAATTTTCTGGAATCGGACATCCCCCCGTGAAACCAACAGATTCCCCCCGCACTAATTCCAGCAAGAATGATTCACTTTTTATGTGCTTGTTGTAAAAGAGAAATGAGTCAGACTTTCTTCCACAAATTAAGCATTTTGAGTGTATTTCCACCTCACACATAAATAATGTCTGCCGAAAAAACTTTTTTCTTCAATATTATTGGATCAATAAGTTTATTGTGAAGCAAAAGTGTATTTACATCACATCCAAGCGAGGTATAGTAATTAGTAAAATTTGAAATATAACTCTTGTTGTCTCAACTTGCTGTAGGGATGAAAAGCACTTTGGGAGATTTTTTTCAACTAATAGTTATTAACTCGTGATCAATTACTTTTGTTTCTATTGGGCTTTTTTTGCCATTGAAAAATCCTCATATTTCTCCTCATCAGATTGAACAAATAACTTTCATTGGGTTTTATTGAGAATAAAAAACTATTTTTATAAAATTCTATGCAAACTCTGCAAAAAGTTGATACATTATCAGTAACAACATAAATATTACTATAGCACCTAAAATAACTCAAACAATAATATTTTTTGCTTTTTTCATATTTTCAGATTTTCATTGATCTGTAAGAAACAAAAAACCGGAGTAAAATACCAAAAGCACCAAAACAGCTCATATTATAAATCCAAGTATTTTTGCAACCTCTATAATAAACTCTGTTGCTTGTGTTGTAAAATTTGGTAGTTGTGCAATATAATAAATATAATCTATTACTTTTATAATTACTAATGCTATAATTACATTTATGATTCATTTTATAGCCGTTTTTGTTTTGGTTGCTTGATCGGAAACTGACATCATTTTAAAACCATAAACAACAACCATAACTATAGCAACAAAAAATGCTAAAGCCTT
Source organism: uncultured Candidatus Saccharibacteria bacterium (assembly GCA_964585985.1). GTDB lineage: Bacteria > Patescibacteriota > Dojkabacteria > SC72 > SC72 > UBA2259. Next base: position 2,829 of record CAZPFV010000025.1, on the reverse strand, counting down.
TAAGGTTGAAATAATTTTGAAAAACAAAGAATCTGGTCATCACTGTAGAGCGTCCACTAATCATTCAGTTCACTTAACATTTTCAATTCAAAGAGAGCTTCAAAGTATCCATGTAGCTCCAAAAAACAAAACAGAACCATATAGTATGTATATCAAAGATTTTAATGATGATCTTGCTTTTTCTGGGTTTCATCATTGTAGAAGTAAATTGATCCCAACCACAACCAAAAAGATTACTAATATTGCAAATCAAATATATCTAGCCACATCCCATATTTTTCAGCCAGCAACCGTAGTTTCACATCATACAACGGGACTAGCATTTGGATAAAATAGACATTTTATATTTTGTTTCAGAGATTTATTAGTATCAATTCATAAATCAATAACATTTTCTACTCTTCATTCCTTGTCTGGTTCCGAACTCGTAAGATAGTCTGTAAAATTATTCCTAAAAGATGGGGTAATTCAAACAGCCGCACCCACCTTATTTTGAACCAACAAAAATCAAAGAACTCATATTATGAATAAAAAGTATTTTAATAATTTCATTGTTAAATATTATATTATATAAAATGTTTTTCGTTTAATAACCAGAATCTCATGTTGATCATCCAAATAATGATGTAACGAGCGCCACCATTACTTTGATGATAAAATAAAATCAACTAAGTAAAAATACCCCAACAACTATATACATCACTTTTGATTTTATTTTGCTTCGATCTCATTCTTTGTGAAGTCAGCCTGTTACCAACAAAAATCAAAGATATATCAATGCAACAACAGCTAAAACAAGACCAGCATATATTGTTCGTTGAAGATATGGGTCCATGTAGATCCTAATATAATCTAATGTGTTTGTAATTTTAAAAGATCTTGCATATCATCATTGTTGATCTGTCACTCAATCTAGAGCAGTTTCATGTATATTATAATTTCATTCATTACTACCACTATCTACAAATGTATTAAAAATTTGCATCGGATCTGATCACCAGTTTCCCCATTTCCCGTGTTGTGCGAAAGATATTCAAAAAATTGCTAGTAAAAATAAAGTTATGCTCAAAATTTTTATTAATGTTTTCATTTTTTATTCTAAAAAACTAAATCCTTGGAAATTATATTCATAAAAATATTTTTTGCAAATTTTGAGATACTTTTTTTGGTTTAAAGTTGCAAGTTGAGGGTTACAAGTTGAAAGTTTGTAAAGTTTGTAAAGTTGAAAGTTGAAGATTGATGGTCAAATCCCCCTTTGAACAAAGTGACCCGATATATCGGGATCTCATTTTGTTCGAGATCTATCGGAGAGTAAGGGGGACGAAGGGGGATTTTAGACTAATGAATGGTTTTTAACTCCCTTAACTCACTCATTTACGGAATTCTTTGTAAACAAGGGGACTAAATAAAAACCCTCATTTATCACAAAATCCCCCCTACCCCCCTTATTTACGGAGTTCTCCGTAACAAGTAAAGGGGGCTAAAACTTTATAAACTTTACAACTCATCCTCTTCTGTGACTTCTTTAATTTTGTTAATATACCTTATGGAATAGTATAATGATATTCACTGTATTCAAACATATAAAAGTATTATAGGGAACAATAAACCTCCAGCTAAATCAGTATGGAATAACAAAACTATATTTACTACCAAGGCTAACATAGTGGTAAATATCCAAAACAAATAATCCATTTTCCTAAGATATTCTCAGACCTTTGTTCTGTGAACATGAAAAACCATCATTGTTGACAGTATATTTCGTATTATTCCTAAAAATACTATAGATCCAATATCTCATGAAAATGCGGAAAATAAACTAATATATATAGCAAAATTTATTACCAAAAAAGTAAGCAGTCTTTGCAATATGGAAGTGTAGTTTAATCTTTTTAATAAATTTGCTATAAATCAAGCTGTTACCAATCGATAAAACATTTGTTCTATATTTCATGTTAGACTTAAAGCATTTTGAAAATATAAATATATTAAAATTAAAATTATCAATGTATTTGCGAATTCTAATCCATATTTTACAAAACTTGGAAACCCTGCAACAAAAGAATACATTTTATTTGAAAAATCTCTATTTTTATTTATTTCTTTTAACACTCTTTCTCAAGCTAATATGCGTCTAACAGAAATCTCTTTGATTTGATCTTCCGTTGGTGGTTTATTGGAAAGTATACGAAAGATATAAATATAAAGGACACTCAAAATAAAAACAAAAATGCTTAGAAAAATATAAATATTGTTTATTTGTTTAAAGAGTATCATTCAAAAACTTCATAGCATCAAAATAAAAAATTGGTATTCTAAATACTTCTCCACCTGATAAAATAATGACAACACAAAAACTATAAAACCTACTATAGCAAGGGTCAATGTTCGTACATAAAACAACAAATTTAGGCTTATCGTTATCTCATAATTTCATAAACTATAAAGTAACAAAAATATAATGAAAATATAGTACCCAAACTGAGCTATTTTTTTTCAATCCTCATATTTAAAGATATAAGACCCAAGCCAAAACAAGATATTTATAGACATGATGGCGAAAATGGATCATATGGTGTTTATGTCAAAAAACTTAAATAATGAAAATAATCCAAACTGTATAAGGATTCGTACAAAAAATAAAGCATAATTTTGTAATATGCTATTAGTTTTGTATTTGAGGGAAAGTCAACTAATGTTGTATATAAAAAAAAGAAGAAAAAGTAAAATTGGTATAAGTCACAGATACCAAAATCATATTATATAAAAATATAAAGCAAAAGATATTATTGATAAGATAGATCGGAAGAGCACACGTCTGAACTCCAG
>CAZPFV010000024.1:0-8452 GCA_964585985.1 uncultured Candidatus Saccharibacteria bacterium | reverse complement strand
AACAACAAAGTATAACTAAATCTGCCCTTATTCCTACGGTTTTAATATCCGGAGGCGCGGGTTTTATAGGATCCCATTTAGCAGAATATTTACTCCATAATAAAGCAAGAGTTGTTGTACTTGATAATTTTAAAACAGGTAAAGAGGTGCATGTTAAACATTTGTTGACGAACCCGAACTTTGCTCTTTACGATGTGGATATAAATGAAGGGCTTCCTGTGGATATTCAAAGTGTTGATTATATTTTCCATCTCGCCGGTTTGGAAGAATATTTTTATAGTAAGGATTACTTGAGCTTAGAATCCCTTTTGACCAATTCTTTAGGTACTAAAAACCTACTTGATTTAGCTAAAAGATCTTCAGCTAAATTTTTACTTGGATCTACTATAGATGTGCACCAGGTAAGAACTGCTCAATCAGACCTTACTCAATACTTTGGATCTAATATTAGTGAGGAGAATAGGTTCAGTTTACTTGAAGCAAAAAGATTTGCAGAAGCTGTTGTTTGGGAGTACTTCAAAAAACATAATATTGATGCAAGAGTGGTGAGATTGCCTGAAGTGTATGGGCCTAGGATGGATCTAAATTCCAGTGGTTTCTTAGGCGGTTACATTAGAAATGTTTTAGAAGGTACTTCTATTGATATATACGGAGATGGGGAGGAAAGAGGTTACTATTTATATATAAGTGACGTTATTTCTGGGATAATAAAAGCCCAATTTAATGAAAATACAAAGGGTAACATCTACTCCATTGTTCCAAAAGAGTCAGTATCTTCTTTAGAGATAGCCTATTTAGTTAAAAGTGTAGCTGATTCCAAAATGTCTGTTCAGTTTAAACCCAGTATCGGGAATAGAAACTTCGACTATGGGGAGATTAGTGATGAGAACATTAAAGATTTAGGTTGGAAGCCTAGGGTTGGGATGAAAGAAGGTATTATAAAAACGTTACAGTCTTTAAATTATTCTCCAAATACAAACGCTTTTAAGCCTGCAATATATATTGATAAAAAAATAGAGAAAGAAAAGGAAGAGATTTATCCTGATAGTATAGTTTCTTTGCAGGGGGTAAAAATAACCTCAAGGCCAAAGGATACTCCAGTAATAGACTCGTCTGAAAGTAACGACACTTCTCCAAAGGTGAATAAAGATACAATTGATAAACCTAGTAAAACAATTTTTGAAAAGAAAAAGAGAATATTCGAAGGCCTCTCTTTTGATGGTTTGAAAATACTTAGCTCAGTTTCAGCAGTTTTACTTTCGGCTTTTTTGGTTTTTGTTTGTATTCCAGTAATAAGCACTTATTTCAATGTGAAGAAAGGGGTGTCCAATTTAAACACCGCTAAAGAGAGTTTGATTACAATGGATTCTGAAAAATTGGAAAAAAACACCACAGAAGCGTATGAGAATTTTAGAAACAGTAGAATGTCCTTAAGAAAGTTAAGGTGGGCTTTTTCTTTTTTTGGTAAGGATAGTGAGTACGGATCTTACGATAAATTGTTAGGATCCTTATCCTTATTTTCTAGAGCAGGCAGTTTAGGGTCTGGGGCAGTTAAGCCAATTGAGTCTGTTTTTGACACTATAAGACCTGATAATTCTAATACTTTAGATCCAATTGTTTTTGAAAATGCTAAATCATCTATCTCTGGAATGAAAGACTATGTAGGTATGGCAAGAGCAGATCTTTTAGGTGTAGATGAGAGATATGTTCCCAAAAAGTATAAAGAGTATTTTCATGAGTTCAAAAAGTTCTTAGAAGAATCTCAAAGTATCTCAGATAATCTTTATACTGTAATGTCAGGATTACCGCAGATACTAGGTATGGGTGGGGAGAAGAAATATATAGTTTGGTTTCAAAATTCAAATGAGTTACGTCCCACAGGTGGGTTTATAGGGTCATATGCTCTAATAAAACTAGAAAATGGGAAAATAAGAAATATCTTTATAGATGATATCTATAACCCAGACGGTCAAATAGATGTTAGAAACATAAAGACTGAAGTACCTACTCCAATAAAGGGTTTTTTGGGAGAAGAAACTTTGTATCTTAGAAACTCCAATTGGGATCCCAGTTTCCCCAAGTCCGCCAGGGCTTTTGATGATATTTATTTTAAAATAAAAGGTGAAACCATAGATGGTTACATAGCAGTTGATCTACATTTTGTTGAGAGTTTGTTAAAAGTTACAGGTCCTGTTTTCTTATCCTCCTATAATGAGGATATAGATGCACAAAATTTGGATGAAAGAGCGCAGTATTATAGCGGATTTGATTATAAAGATGGTTCTCAGGATAAAAAATCTTTCTTGGCTGTATTAAGTGGGAAGATGTTAGAAAGTATTTTTTCCTTAGATAAAAAAGATATGTCTAAGTTATCGGAAGAAGTTGTAAAGTCCTTAAATCAAAGACATCTTCAAATATATTTTTCAAATAATCCTATTAATGCAATTTTGAAGGAAAAAATGTGGGACGGTTCTTTAGTTGATACAGATGGGGATTATTTAATGGTTGTAAATGCGAATCTGGGAGGAACAAAATCTAATTACTACGTTGAAAATTCAATGAACTATGAGGTTAGTTCTTTAACTAGAGACGGTGTGTTGAGGGCCACTCTAACTTTGGAGTACAAGAACAATTCCGAAACAGATGCGTGGCCAGGAGGTCCTTACAAAGATTATGTTCGTGTTTTATCTCAAAGTGGGGCAAAACTAACTGGAGCTGAAATTATTTTTAATAATGGTACGAAGGAAGATATATTTAAGAATGTAATTACATCAAATGTTGGAAAGTACACATCTTTTGAAACAAGCTTCGTTCTTAATCCAAAGAATACAGTTAAGCTGGTGTTGGGATATGACTTGTCTCCCAGTGTTTCTTTGTCAAAAGATAACGGTGCTTACAATCTAAAGTGGCAGAAGCAAGCAGGGACAGATGGTGATAACATATCTTTTTCTTTTAATCCCCCATTTGGATCAATGTTAAATGGTAGTTCTAATAATTTAGAAATCACTGATACATCGTTAAAATATTCGGGTAAATTTAGTAGTGATCTAGATTTTTATATAAATCTTAGGTAAATTCCTTGCTTAACAGCTCTTAGAGCAATATAATTTCTATAATGCCTTTAGCCGACATGCCCCAGTCAAATAGACAGCACGCTGTCCCCCAGAACATCATGGATGTTGAGTTTAAGCTTATTGGTGAGCTTACAATGAGACAGTTTTCTTATTTGTTTGTTTTTGGTTTATCTGCCTATCTTGCTTTTGTGTCAATACCCGGCTTGTTCAAAATCCCCATAACTATATTTTTGGCTTTGTTGGCGTTAGGTCTGGCGTTTGTTCCTGTTCAGGAACGTGGTCTTGATGAGTGGTTAGTGAATTTTTTCCGTTCAATCAACTCTCCTACTGAAAGAGTTTGGAAGAGAACGCCGCAGTTACCTACAGCCTTTTTATACGATAATATAGCAATGGTTCAGCAAGAACTTATTACTTTAGCACCGACATCAAGTAGAAGAAAACTGGAGGAGTATTTAAAATACAGATCAGAAGAAAATGTTGTGGACCCGTTGGATATCCCAGAAAGAGAATATATTATGAAGGTAAGAGAAGCTTTTAAGGATGTTACACCACCACCTTCTCCTGGAGTAGGTGTCTCTGTAGATTACCCTGAAAGTGCAGTTGTTGATTTAGAGCCTGTTCAGGTAGAAGAAACATTTGAAAGTTTACACCCCGAAGTTTTACCACCACAACCGGTGGAATCACAAAAATCTTTAGAGAGTCCCACTGAGGTGGTTGTAGAGCCTGAGGCTAAAAAAGAGGAAAAATCGTTTGAAAGTATAATAAAATCAAGAATCGCATCTGTTCCTGGAAAGTCGAAACCATCTATTTTGGATTTTCATACATACGAAACTATAACACCTGATATGCATTCAGGAAGGAAATTTGTAAATTTAGTCCCATCAAGCGGGGAGATAATTTTACCTATAAGGGGGGAGAGGGTTTTAGAGACATCTGAAAGTGTAGAGATTAAGGAGGATATTGAAGAGAAGACCCAGAAATTGGAAGATTTGATTAAAAAAATAAGAAAAGAAGAAGGTGTGCCTGCAATCAAAACCAAAGTTGTAGAAGAAAGTAAGGAAGTAAAAGTTGATAAAGAGGCCGAGAGTGTGGTGGAAGAGCTAAAGAAACAGAATAAAGATTTGGCCGAAGAGATATCAAAACTAAAGAAACAAATAGAGCAAGGTAAATCTATGTCTGTAGATACAATTGCCCAAGAGAAGCTGTTGAAGAAATTAGAAGCACAAAAAGGTGATATAGCTTCAAGTTATTCCGAGCTTCAGTCGCAAGTTAAGGACTTGCAGAAGAAACTTGATGAACAGGTCAAGGTATCTACTGGAAAAGAGTTTGTAGATAAAATGAAGACCCAATTACCAGTTTTGACTAATAGGCCTAATGTTGTAACAGGTGTGGTTAGAGATCCAGAAGGTAGATTTTTAAGTGATTTGCTTTTGACAATTAAAAACTCCAGAGGAGATACTGTTCGAGCATTTAAAACAAATGCTCTTGGTCAGTTTGTTGTCTCAACACCATTACAAAACGGAACATACACTTTAGAGGTAAGCCCCTCTAACAAAACTGACTTTACGTTTGCTATAATTCCTATTGAAGTTAAAGGAGAGGTAATGCCTACTATTGGAATAGTGGGGAAATAAAATATGGCTGCCCGAGATACCGCATCTACAACTCAAGATCATTTAGACATTTTTGATATAAAAGATGACTTAACAGTATTGAAAAATGGTACAGTTTGTGCTGTTATTCAAACTACTGCAGTAAACTTTGATCTTCTTTCTGAAATTGAGCAGGATGCTATAATAGCTGCTTTTTCAATGTTATTGAACTCCATTACATTTCCTGTACAGGTAGTAATAAGGTCAAGGAAACTAGATATATCAAAATATGTAGATAAGGTAAGAAAAGTGGAGTCAAAAATATCCGATCCTTTACTCAAAACTCAAGCAGAAGCTTATAGGAAATTTGTTCAAGAAGTTATAAAGATAAATGAAGTTTTAGATAAAAAATTCTATGTAGTTATACCTTCGAATTCTGTCTACGATGTGACTCAAAAAGGTGGTGGGGCTTTTGATTGGATAATGAAGTTAGCTGGGACACAAAATAAAAGAGTGGAGATTAATTTGGAAAAAGTTTTACAAGATGGAAAAATAGAGCTATCTCCAAAAGTAGAGCATATTATAAGGGAGTTTGGAAGAATAGGTGTGAGATGCAAGCAACTTAGTACGCAAGAACTTGTTGAACTTTATTTCGACATTTATAACCCAAGTAATATTTATGGTCAAAGGATTAGGACCAATGTTGAAGATTATAAAACTGCAATAGTTAATCCAGCTATTATTGAGGAATAAAATGGCACTTAATATTTTTAATTTATTTAAAAAAAGCAGTAAAACACAAAGTACACCTGGACAAGATTCAGCAGGTACTGTTATTCCAGGAGGTGATAAAACATCACCCCAAGTATTGTCAGAGGGAATGTTAACTGTAAAAGACATAATAGCTCCCTCAGCTATAGAAGTAGATTTTAATGATATTAGAATAGGTGGGATGTATTATAGAACGTTTTTTGTTTCTGGGTACCCAAGGTTTGTTGGTGCTAACTGGCTATCTCCTGTAATAAATTTTGATCATACCCTTTTGATATCAATGTTTTATTACCCAATAAAATCTAAGGTTATTCTTGATGATTTAAGAAGAAAAATAACAGAGTTAGAGGCCACCACAATGTCAAACAGAGAGAAGGGTAAAATATCTGACCCTGTGGTTGAGGCCGCCCTTGAAGATGCGACCGCTTTACAAGAACAGCTTGTAAAAGGTGTTGAGAAATATTTTCAATTTTCTTTTTACATAACCATACCTGCAGAGGATCTAGAGGAATTGAACAACGTTTCTTCTAAGCTTGAGTCCCTTCTTTCTTCATTATTGTTAATTTCTAAGTCAGCTGCTTTACAAATGGAGGATGCTTTTAAATCTTCTATACCAACAGGTGCGGATAGATTGATGATCACCAGGAATATGGATACTACTAGTTTAGCAACGACTTTTCCGTTTACATCTTCTGATTTAACAATGGAAGAGGGGATAATGTACGGTATTAATAAACATAACGGTTCCTTGGTTATTTTTGATAGGTTTTCACTTGAAAATGCTAATTCAGTAGTTTTTGCAAAGTCTGGGGCTGGTAAGTCTTATTTTGTAAAATTAGAAGCTTTGAGACATCTAGTTTTTGGCGCTCAAGTCATGATTATAGATCCGGAAGAAGAGTATAGAGTTCTCTGCGAGGTTGTCGGTGGGAACTACATAAGCTTTTCTGCCAACTCTCAGCAGAAAATAAACCCCTTTGATTTATCTGGTATAGCAACTGAAGGTGAGAATGAGTTAGGGCAAAAACTCATTTCATTAATGACTTTATTAAAATTAATGCTTGGAGAGCTTAACTCAACTGAAGAGGCCATTTTAGATAGAGCTCTTATGGAAACATACAGAATAAAAGGTATAACAGCCGATCCTGAAACCCAGGCTACAAAAGAGCCCCCAGTAATGGAAGATTTATATAAAGTATTACTTGGAGGTATAGAACCTGAATCTAGGAGTATGGCAGATAGACTTGAGAGGTTTATAAAGGGTTCCATGGCTGGGATATTTGACTCTCAGTCAAACATAAACTTAGAGAGTAGTATGACTGTTTTTTCTACCAAGAACCTTGAGGATGCACTAAGGCCCATTGCTTTCTATATGATATTAGATTTTGTTTGGACAACCATCAGAAGGAATTTGAGAAAAAGAATACTAATAGTTGAGGAGGCTTGGTACTTAATGCAAAATAGTGACAGTGCAAGATTTATATACGGTATAGCTAAAAGAGCTAGAAAGTATTATCTAGGACTTACGACTATATCTCAAGATGTTGATGATTTCTTAAATTCTGAGCACGGTAGATCTGTTGTTACCAACTCCTCTATTCAGATGCTTTTCAAACAACACCCTGCTGCTATAGACAAGGTTGTGGAAACCTTTTATTTATCAGAAGGGGAGAAAAGGTATTTATTATCAGCTGGGGTTGGAGAAGGATTGTTCTTTGCAGGTACAAACCATGTAGCTATAAAAGTAATGGCATCAGAACCTGAGCACAAGCTTATAACTACAAACCCAGAGGAAGTTTTGAGACTTCAAGAAGAAAGAAAAAGAAGGGAACAGGGACAGATAGATATAAGTAAAAAAGAAACTTCAAAGCCTGTTTATAAGCCTTATGTACCACCAGAACCGATGGATGACTTTATGACTTCTACTGGTAAAGATGATAACAAAGGTGGTGTGTATAAACCGGAAATTAAAAAGGTTGTAGGAGATGCTTTGAAAGAGGATTTTATAGTTAGGAAGCCCGTAGAAAATGCAGAGACTGAGGAAAAACAGATACAAGTAAATGAAAGGTCTAAAGTTGGAGATGGTCTAAAGGACAGAAGTCCCACACCTGAAAAAGAAGGTTCTCCAGAGCAATCTACTGGTGGTAATGTTTCCGCCCAAGTACCGTCAAATACTTCTGTAAAAAATCAAGTAGATGTGGTTAAGCCGGAGAATAACGAGGTAAAAAAGGATGATGTTGTAAAAAGCACCCCATTAAAAGTTGAAAATAAAGTTTCGGAACCTGTTGTTAAACAGCAACCACCTACAGTTGTCGAAAAAAATGTGAATGTAAAAGATGAAACTATTGGTCTTAAAAAACCAGCGGGGGAAACTGTTGTTAATACTAACAAGCCTCAAGATCAAAAGAAAAAACTTGATAGTAGGATAATAGAGCTTAGAAAGAGGATGCTTAAGGATGACGACAGTTTTATAAATAAAGGTCCTACTGCTGATGAAATAATGGATTCTATAAATGAGATGAAAAAACAACAAAAACCGCAACAACCCCAACAGTCCTCAACAAAAGACGTTTCTTCGGATACTAAGGGAAGCGTTAATCTTTAAACATTTGAAACACTAAATCCCGTTCTATATTTGAACAGGCATTATTATATGAACAAAGTCCTTTTGGTTTTCTGGTACAAATGTACAGGGTGATACATTTCCATTAGAGCTAAAATCTATTCTCTCGGATTTTACATTATTTAGGAAATCTAATAGGTACTTTGAATTAAAGGCTATCTCTATTAATTCCCCGTCTATTTCTGCTGGTATAGTGCTTTCGTGTTGGCCAGTTTCTTCTGATAGCGATGTTATTTTTATTTTACCCTCAGGGTCTAACCTTATTTTTATAGTATTGTCACCTTCTTTAGCAAATACGTCTGTTAGTTTTACAGCTTCTAGAAAATCTAAGGAGCTAAACGAAGCTTTTATAACATGTTCTGTTGGTATTATTTTTTTATAATCAGGGTAATCCC
>CAZPFV010000023.1:6804-8553 GCA_964585985.1 uncultured Candidatus Saccharibacteria bacterium | reverse complement strand
GGTGTGTTTGTCAAAGGTGTCGCTGTATTTATTATATACCAATGTTTTTTCTCATTCTCAAATTTAGCTAACAAGCCCTTAATCAGTACAGTATATTTAATAGAGAGGAGATCTGCGGCCTCAAGATAGTACGCTAGATGTACATTCCCTGCCTCTTCTAAATACTGTTCATATGTCTTTGTCATTGAATAGGGGCTAAAAATTTAGAATGTATTACTTGTATCAATGAGATATCCAGTTAAATCGGCCTTTCCAATTATTACAGGCTGTAAAATATCTGTTGATTTAGTAGAAATAAATTCAGTGATTTGGATTTTCTCGGAAATTTTAATAGGGATATCAAATACTGGTCTAACTTTAATTTCTCCGTTCTCAACTATTTTTGCTAATCTTTTAATCTCTGTACTTTCTGTAATTCTTTTCTCATTTTTATCAATATATTCCTGTGCATCTTTAAAAGTCTCAAATTTCTCAGGAATATTGAATTTTGCAAACTGTTTGTGTGCATTTAGATATCCAATTCTATTTGCCAAAGTTGTATCAATCCTTGATGTTTGTACCCCAGTATCCATATATGCTTTTACTAGCTCTCTTTTACTATCTTTGTATTTCGTTAATTTAGAAAGGTCTGCTCTCTTATCATATACATAAACTCTTTCGATAATGTTTAAGACCTTTCTACCACTAATAGCTTCTATACTTTCCTCTACCTCCCCACCAAAGAGATTTTTAGCAACCCTGATACCGTGCTTAATGCTTTTTACTTTAATATCTTTGATTTTCTCTAATCTCCACCTAAGTCCAGCTTGATTTGCTACCTGAATACCAAGTCCAGGTCTTGCGTTAACTTCGAATACAACAGGACCTTTCTCGGCATCTATTGCGATATCAACCCCTATATATCCTAGGCCCGTAGATTTTTGACATTTAAGAGCAATCTCTAGAAGGGTATCCCAAGAGGGAATCTGTATTCCACTTAGAGGCTTGTTCTCTTTTAAATCTACTGTAGAATCAATCAGTTCATATACATCACTTAAAATGCTGTTTTTCTTCATGTGCATAGAGTACGTTGTGATACCAGTACCGATATCAATTCCTGTACAGATTGCTCCAGAATGGAGGTTAGCAGTACCGTTTGATCTTCTAGTAGGTAATCTTAACATAGCCATTACAGGTACTTGATTAAAGCAAATTATTCTAATATCAGGAACTCCCTTGTAGGAGTACTGTTTAAGTAGAGAATCGGTTTTAATTCTTTCCTCAATTATGGCAATGTCTTTTTTAGAACTCATTGAAAACCTTCTATCTAGGATGTTTTCAATATGGAGAATGATATCTCTTTGTGTCATTGTGGTACCGTTAGGTCTTATCCATTCCATTTTGCCTTTTTTCTTTCCATAGAAGACGATGATTCCATTGCCACCAGTACCTTGATTAGGTTTGATTACAAAGCTTTTTGGCAGAGTATCCCAATCTAGAAACTGTAATTGCTTCTTTGTTCTGATTAATTTATACACCTCTGAAGTTTGGATTGACTCTTTTTTAAGGACTCTTTTTGTGAGAATTTTATTATCTGCAATTGATTTTGAAGTTGCAGAGTTAAAAGGTCTAATGTATTCTTGGTTTCTCCTATTTAATCCGAGTATCTCTTTATTTAATTTTAACATGCTACTTATCATCTTCCTTAGCCATAAATCTAAATCTGAAATAATCTTTAACCCTTAATCCTTTAAACAATCCAAGTAGGAT
>CAZPFV010000023.1:0-6704 GCA_964585985.1 uncultured Candidatus Saccharibacteria bacterium | reverse complement strand
TCCAAGACCAAAGTAGTCAATCAAAATGAAAAAGAGTATTAAAAATATTGAAAGGATGATGTAATTAGTAGCTATTCTAGTTATGTAATGCATCCTAATCTTTTTTAAGATGGAGTAAGAGAGTAGGGAAGTAACAATTACAACCAATGTTATTGCTAATCCATACTTTAAGCCTGTGTAAGAATATGCAATTGCAAGTATTACAGGGGCATAAATCCCATATGTTTTACTTCCTACAACATATCTAGCGATACTTACTATAGTAGATACAATACACATAGAGATTAATATCTCAAGAACTGTTTGGGATACTCCGTGCCCAATAATCCATTCTGTTACTCCTACTGTCTCAAACATATAATGGGTCTTAATAATTTAGAATACTTCTGTGTAATTATACTTTGAATACAGAGATTTTGTCGATAAAGGAAAAGAGAGCCATAGTAATGGCCCCCTGTAACCAAAATCATACTTAAGAGTTATGCTAACTCAACAGTTGCACCAGCCTCCTCAAACTTTGCTTTGATAGCCTCTGCTTCCTCTTTTTTAACTTCCTCTTTAACGGTCTGTGGTGCTGATTCTACAAGATCTTTAGCCTCTTTTAGGCCTAATTCTGTAATCTCTCTTACAACCTTGATTACACCAATCTTGTTTGCTCCTGCATCTTTAAGAACAATGTTAAACATTGATTTCTCCTCTGCCTCAGGAGCTGCTTCTGCCGCTGGAGCTGCTGCTACTGCTGCTGGAGCTGCTGCACTTACGCCGAATTTATCTTCCATTACTTTTACTAAATCTGCAAGCTCCAAAACAGTCATTTTTTCGACCATTTCAATTACTTTCTGTGCATTTTCAGTTAGCTTAGGGAGATCTTTTACTTCGTCTGCCATAGTATTTATATAAATTAAATTAAATTATTATTAAGCTTTCTTCTCAGAAATATCTTTTAATATCATTGTTAAACCTCTTACATTTCCAGTAATTGCATTCATAAAGCCAGTAAGGGGTGCATTCATAGTTCCAACGATTTGTGATAGTAATACCTCTCTTGATGGAATATCTGCTAATTGCATTACCCTTTGTGCAGTTAGAAATTCGCCTTCAAATACTCCACTTCTTGGCTCTAGTAATTCCATATTTTTCTGTATCTTTTTTACTAGCTTTGCAGGTTCTGTTGGGTCTTGCTCAAATGTTATTAATGCTGTTGGTCCATCAAATTCTTGTATTTGTAACGGTTGATTTGAATCTTGTAGGGCAACTTTAAAGATACTATTTTTTACTACTGTATAATTTGCTCCTACATCTTTAAGATCTATCTTAAGTTTGGTTACAGTAGAGGTATCAATTTTGTCAGAGTTTACTAGAAGGTATCCTGATTTTGTTTTAATTAGCTCCTTGTACTTTTCAAGTAACTCTTCTTTCTGAGTTCGACTTTTAGACATCTAAATGTGTATTTAATTAATATTTTGAATTGATTTTAACCTCACATGGATTTATTTGAATACCATATTTCTTAGGTTAAATACTGAAGCGATTATATATTACAAAGTAGGGAAGGTCAAGAGTGAAGAGTGTTGCAAAGAGGAAAATAAAAAGACCTCTTTGCAGAGGTCTTAAAAGTTGCGAATGTTTTTAGTATCTACTCGGCCTTTTTATAATCTATCTTAAAGCTAGGGCCCATTGTAGATGTAATATGCATTTTGGTAACTGCTTGGTTATACGACTTGCCTATTACTTCCTCAATGGCAGATACAGCTGTATGTAGATTGGAGATTAATTTATCGTCATCCATATCTAATTTGCCAGCTTTGATGTGTATTACTCCTGATGTATCACAAGCAAATGTTTGCTTCCCTTTCTTGTATTCCTCTATTGCGGATTTAATATCATCTGTAACAGTACCGTTTTTAGGACTTGGCATAAGGCCTTTAGGACCTAACTCTTTACCTAAAATTGCTATCTTTGGCATTACAGATGGTGTTGCAATTGCAACATCAAATGTTATTTTATTATCTTTAATATCCTTTATTAAAGATTCTAAACCAACATAATTTGCACCTGCATCTTTAGCCTCTTTCTCTTTATCAGGTGTTACAAAAGCTAGAATAGTAACATCCTTACTATCAGAGGAGTAGGGTAGTGACAGTGCACCCTTTATAGACTTAGGATCTCTATCTTTAGGGAGTATAATATCGAAATGAGCCTCTAAACTGCCTACAAATTTGCTGTAAGAGGTCCTTTTGACCTCTTTAATGGCATCTTCTAAGCTGTATGATTTATTTCTATCTAAATTTTCACTTGTTTTTAAATATTTTTTTCCTCTTTTCATTCTATTTATTTATTAAACATTATATTTCAATCTCTACACCCATTTGTTTTGCAGTTCCTGCGATTATTTTCGCTGCTTGATCTGGATCTGAGGTGTTTAAATCTGGCATTTTCATTTCTACAATTCTTTGAACCTGCTCTTTACTTAGTTTCCCGACTTTCTCTAAGTTTGGTCTTGCAGAACCTTTCTTTATTTTCAATTCCCTTCTAATTAATTCTGAAGTAGGGGGAGTTTTAGTAATGAAGTCAAAAGATCTGTCGTCATATATTGTTATAACTGCAGGTGTAAGGATACCATGTCCATCTGCGGTCTTTTCGTTAAATTGAGAACAGAATTCTTGAGTAGAGATTCCGTAAGGTGCAAGCGTAGGGCCAATAGGTGGTGCTGGTGTAGCCTGTCCTGCAGGAATAGTGATCTTAATTATTGCTTTTACTGGTTTTGCCATATTAATTATTCAAATATATTAAAGTTTTATAACCTGAGAAAAATCTAATTCAACAGGTGCTTCTCTACCTAGGAAAGAGATGAGGACTTTTACCTTTCCTTTTGAGTTATCAATTTCTTGTATGCTGCCGATGAAGTCAGCAAATGCTCCCTCTGTAATCTTTACAGCCTCTCCAACACTAAAGGAACTTTGATATGAAGGCTGTTCTACTTCCATAAATTTCATAATTGCTTTAACTTCACTTTCTGGGAGGGGTCTAGGATATTTATCTGTTTTAACAAAACCTCTTACCCCTTCTGTATTTTTAACAATATCCCATGTATGGGCATCCAACTCCATTTTAACAAGTACATATCCTGGAAAGATTTTATCATCCATTACACTCTGTTTTCCTTTTTTAACAATGATTTTTTTCTGAGTAGGGAGTAAAATCTCTACAATCTTGTTCTCTAGTCCAGTTGCTTCAATTCTTTGAGTTAATTCTTTTTTTATACTGTTCTCATACCCAGTCCTAATGTTAAGGACATACCACTTTGCGTTTGGATTTGTAACTTTTTTCTTTTTAACTTCTTTATTTTCTTTTGTCATTTGATATTTTTAATTAATTATATCTTAAGAAATTGTGCTAATCCCCATTGAAATATTACATCTAATCCTAAAATAATGAGAATGATTATACCAGCAAAAATTATTGTGTATATAGTTAAATTGATTAGCTCCTTGAAGGATAGCCTTTTTGCCAATTTAAACTCTTTAATTATTTCTTTAAATATATTGCTCATTTATTTTTATCTATTAAGCAGGCCCACTCCGATTCGAACGGAGGACTACGGTTTTGGAGACCGCTGTTTTACCAGTTGAAACTATGGGCCCTTAACTGTTAAACAGCACAAATTATTTAACTTTTGTCTCCTTATGTAAAGTATGCTTACGACAGCTACTGCAGTACTTGTGCTTCTCTAGCTTCTCTTTTAAGTTTTTGCTTTTGTAGGCTGTGTAATTTCTACTATCACAGACTTCACATTTAAGTGCTACAATCTCTCTTTTTTCTTTAGCCATTTCCTTGCGCTTTCAAATTAATAATAGGATAGTATGGGAAATACAAAGTATTATATTGAAATATTGGTAATAGGTCAACTATTGTGTCGCTAATTATTTTTCTCTGCTATACTAAATGTATTAATTAATTTAAAAGTATTTAAACAAATGGAAGAAATTGAAAGAGATAATAAAGCACACGAGCTTGAGCAAGATGAGGAACAGTTAGTTAATATTTTTAGGAATATTCCAAAAGAGGATGAAATTAGCAGGAGAGATTTCTTGAAATTTTGTGCTATTGCAGCTACTGGATTTGCAATTTCAGCATGTTCTCCTGCTTCTCCTGCACCTAATGCATTCGTAGAGCAGCCTGAACAGCCAGAGCAACCAGAGGATACTGTTGAAAGTGGCGATATCATATTAGATAACCCTATTAGATTAAATACAAACTATTTTGTTCAAGATGTTCCTGACTATCCTAATGCAATCTCTGAGAGATCTCCTTTTGCTACTAATGGAAATGGGGAGGCCTTAAATCTTAGATATGGTGGAATTCCATTTCCTGAGGTTACATATCTTCATTACACTGGTGTCAAACCTCCTGTTGTTGGAGAGATTGTTCCATTAATGTATAAATTACCGCAAGTTACAAGTGAGAAGAAGGTTCAGATTGCGCCGTACGCTATCTCAACACAGTACAAAATAGAGCAATACGACCTTAACAATGGCATGAATCATTATGTAGTTCCGATTGTGACCACAGGTACAGATAGTGGCATTATTGCAAGGGAAATAAATTCATCACACAGCCCTTTTGAGGTGAAGGCGGATAGCTTCTCCAGTAATAACAAAGGATTCTTTGCATGGGCACTGTTAAAAGAGATAGGCAATGAATTGGTTGTAGTCGGAGTTACTAAGAGAGCCCATATCTACATAAATGTTAATTCAGTTCCTGAAGAGATTTCATCAATAGTGAATGAGTAAAAAGTGGAGCTGGATCTGAGAGTCGAACTCAGGACCTCATTCTTACCAAGAATGTGCTCTAGCCGTCTGAGCTAATCCAGCGTATGGTTCAGATTATACTATATTTGTTTAATCTGTAAATTATTTCTCCTTAAGTTGGACTGTTTTTCTAAGAAAATATATCCAAAGTGGTATTGCTATCAGCATTAATGTACAGGTCATTGCAGGGCCTGGTGGAGTGGAGTAACTAGTAGGATCTGGTGTTACAAGGAAGTAGCTTGTTAGAAGATATATTGATAACGGTATCGTAATTAAGCCCATAATGCTGTAAAGGAGTAGGGAAAGGAAAGTATAAATTTTCTTAATTATGGAAATTTGTTTTTCTTTTCTCACTTTCGATATTGCGAATTGATGTCCGACAAAAAGAATCAACATGGACAATGTAAGGGATACGCCAACTATGAGATCATTTTTTCTTGCAGATTCATCAAAACAGTACCTTTCACCGTATAGCTCCATTACTTCGCCTTGATAGCACTCCTCAAAGTCTTCACCAACAGCTCCTTCATACTTGATTATCTCTTCTTTATCATTGGCTTTTGAAAGAGAGTATGAGAAGGGTATTGAGACCTTGTAGGATAGTATTACTTTTGACGTCAATCCTATCCCTATTAGTAGTATAGCAAGGGTTATAGATGAGATTAAGTACAGATATATCTGTAGTAACGCTTGAGAAGATATTCTGAAATTTGATTTTTGGTTATCTTTTTTCATATTAATAATTATATATATTATGCCTCCAATTGCCAATGTGGAGAGGGTAAAGTATAGAGATATGTAAACAAACGCCATAATTTATTTATTATAAGTTAAATATTATTGTCCATACTCTCTAATCTGTTTAAGAAGTAGTTTCCTAATACTTCTTACCTTGTATACACTTGATTCAATAATTGATATTGCATCAACAAATATTGCACCATCATATTTATCTTCGCTTTGTAACCTAAGTACATGAATATCAAACTCTTCATTTATCATTGAAGTTATCTCCTCTTCTCTCTTTTTAATCATAAGCAATTTCTTCTCATTACTATCTATAAGGTTCTTTTCGAGATCTCTAAATAGTTCGATTAATCTATTATAAATATCGGTTAATTTTTCAATATTTACCTCTTTTTTAGGTATGTTCAATTTATGCATTCTAACAAAAACTTGAGAGAAGTCATTACCTAAATCCCCGAGCTGTTCAATAGTGTTTGATATTTTAACTAAGGTAACGGTAGTGCTTGCATCTCTTGGGCTTAATTTCATTTTAGTTATAGCAAGAATAGCCTTGGTAATTTCATCATCTAAGTAATCATTTAAAGATTCGAATTTAAGTATTTCCATTTTTGTAGTATCACTAGGGTTGTAGAAGACGGATAAGGCTTTTTGGAATAGAACTATCGTGTTCTCTATTGAGTAGGCAATTTCCATTTTAATATTCCTAATCCGTTTTTTTGGTTTGCCGTGTTCATTTTTGTTTAGATATTTTGTTTTTAGTAGTATTTCCTCTTCATTTCCTTTTACTAGCTTAACTACTAGCTGTTCGAATGGTTTTGAAAAAGTAAGGAATATCATTGTTGAAATAACATTAAATAGTAAGTGGGCTAGGGCGGTTTGAGATCCTGGAGTAGATGCTAAATACTGGATACTCCAAGTGAATGGTTTAAGGAATATCATAAATATGCTTGTCCCTATTGCATCAAAAAGAAAGTCCGCAACTGCTACTCTTTTAGCAAAGAGGTTTAGCTTTAGAGAGGTTATTAATGCTGTGGAGTTTGTTCCTAAGTTTGCTCCAAGTATCATTGGGATTGATACTTCGATTGGGATTAATCCGCTTTGGGCGAGTATTACAATAAGGCCTGTTGTTAATGAGCTTGATTGTAC